>NZ_JAPDDT010000010.1 GCF_025950235.1 Luteolibacter arcticus
CGACGATCCCGGCACGCGGTGGCGAACAAGCCCGGGCAATCCAGCGAACTCAGAAAGCGTGCCGAACACTATTGGCATCTTGCCCGAGTCCGTTGCGGAGGCGTCTCGCCTCCGTTCCCTAAAGCCCCAGTCCGGGCGGGACGCCCCGACAACGGACTGGAGCGAGACGCTCCAGCTACGAGATATCCTCCACCCCGCTGCATGCACGAAAAAGCCCGGCCGCACTTTCGCACGGCCGGGCTTGGAATGATTTTCTGACGATCGGTCAGGCGCTTTCGACCACGCCCATCTCCTCGCCCTGAGGCTCCTTCGGAACGAAGATCGGCTCGGGCTCTTCCACGGTGAACTCGATCTCGGTGTCGCGGTGACAGTCGAAGCCGGAGCCCGCCGGGATCAGGTGACCCATGATGACGTTCTCCTTGAAGCCCGTCAGGTAGTCCACCTTGCCGAGCGTCGCCGCTTCGGTCAGCACGCGGGTGGTGTCCTGGAAGGACGCCGCGGAGATGAACGAGTCGGTCTCGAGCGAGGCCTTGGTGATGCCAAGCAGCACCGGTTCGGCTTCCGCCGGCTTACCACCGCTGGCGACGATGCCGTCGTTGATGCGGTTGAAGGACGAGCGGTCGATCTGGTCGCCCCAGAGGAGCTGATCAGCGTCGCCCGGGTCGGTGATCTTCACCTTGCGCAGCATCTGGCGGATGATGATCTCGATGTGCTTGTCGTTGATTTCCACGCCTTGGACGCGGTAAACGGACTGCACCTCGTTGACCAAGTGCTCCTGGAGTTCCTGAGCGCCGCAAGCCTCGAGGAGGTCTTCCGGAGAAACAGGGCCTTCCGTGATCTGGTCGCCGCGCTTCACGCGGTCACCATCAGTGACGATGATGTGGCGGCCCATCGGGACCAAGTGCTCGACCTGTTCGCCGGAGTCGGAGTCGGTGACGATGACCTTCTTCTTACCGCGGACAGTGCCACCGAAGGAGACCTCCCCTTCGATCTTGGCGATCACGCAGGCGTCCTTCGGCTTGCGGGCTTCGAAGAGCTCGGCAACGCGCGGCAGACCACCGGTGATGTCCTTGGTGCGGGCCACCTTGCGGGGAGTCTTGGCGAGCTGCGTGCCCCCCGTGACCACTTCGCCTTCCTTGACGGAAAGGTGAGCGCCGACCGGGATCGAGTAAGACGCACGGACTTCCTTGGTCTTCTCGTCCGCGATGACGACCTGCGGGTGGAGGTCTTCCTTGTGCTCGGTGACCACCATGACCTTCTTGCCGGTTTCCTTGTCCGTCTCGTTGGTAACGGTGATGCCCGAGATCATGTCGCGGAATTCCACCTTACCGCCCTTCTCAGTGAGAATCGGCACGTTGTAAGGATCCCAGGTGGCAACGGTGTCGCCCTTCTTCACGTCGTCGCCGTCTTTGATCTCAATGACGGAACCGATGACGATCAGCTGGCTTTCCAGCTCCAGGCCTTCCTTGTCGCGGATGGACACGGAGCCGTTCTTGTTGAGCACGACCCACTTGCCTTCGGCGCTTTCGACGGTGCGGAGGTCCTTGTAGATCACGCGGCCGGTGTTCTTCGCCTTGATGATCGGCTGCTTGAACGTTGCAGCAGCCACACCACCGACGTGGAAGGTACGCATCGTGAGCTGCGTGCCGGGTTCCCCGATCGATTGGGCAGCGATGATACCGACGGCTTCACCGATCTTCACCGGCTTACCGGTGGCGAGGTTCAGGCCGTAGCACTTCGCGCAACAACCGCGCTTCGATTCGCAGGTGAGCACCGAGCGGATCTTCAGCTTCTCGTAGCCGATGCGTTCGACCGCCTTGGCCGAGTTCTCGTCCACGAGCTCGTCGTAATCGAGCGCGATCTGGCCGGTGACCGGATCCTTGACCTGTTCGCACGAGGTACGACCGTAGATACGCAGGGCCAGCGAGGCAGCCTCTTCGTCACCATCATAGATCGGCGCGACGACGATGCCGTTGGCGGTGCCGCAATCGAATTGCGTGACAATCACGTCCTGGGCCACGTCCACGAGCTTGCGGGTCATGTAACCCGAGTCCGCCGTCTTGAGCGCGGTATCGGCCAGACCCTTGCGGGCGCCGTGAGTGGAAATGAAGTATTCCAACACGGACAGACCTTCGCGGAAGTTCGACGTGATCGGGCGCTCAATGATCTCACCGGACGGCTTGGCCATGAGGCCGCGCATGCCGGAGAGCTGCTTGATCTGCGACTTGTTACCACGGGCGCCGGAGTCGACCATCATGAACAGCGGGCTCGCACCCGGCTTGCCGTCGTTGAACTCGATCTTGCGATAGAGCGCGGAGGCGATGGTGTCGGTGGCGTGGGTCCAGATGTCGACGACCTTCTGGTAGCGCTCGCCGTCGGTGATGACGCCGTTGCGGTACTGCTTGGTCACCTTGTCCACCTGGGCGTAGGCATCGGCAATGATCGCCGGCTTTTCTTCCGGGACGACCATGTCGACGATACCGATCGAGGTGCCGGAGCGGGTGGCTTCGCGGAAGCCGAGGCTCTTGAGCGCGTCGAGGGTTAGGACCGTGGCCTTCTGGCCGGACACCTGGTAGGTGCGCCAGATGATGTCGGACATCTGCTTCTTGCCGATGGTCCGGTTGATGAAGCCCAGACCTTCAGGCCAGATTTCATTGAAGCGGACGCGACCCGGGGTGGTCTCGAGGATCTTGCTCTCGTGATCGCCATAGACCGTGCCCGGCTTCCCGAAGTTCGGGTTGCGGATGCGGATCCACTGGTGATAGCCGACCTTGCGCGAAGCGATGGCGAATTCGACCTCGGAGGAGTTCTCGAACAGCGGGAGGTGCTCCTGCTTTTCGCGATCCTTCTGGGTGCGCACTGGCGCCCAGGTGAGGTAGTACGAGCCAAGGATGATGTCCTGCGACGGCGTCGTGATCGGGCGACCGGACGCGGGCGAGAAGATGTTGTTCGGCGCGAGCATCAGCTGGCGCGCTTCCATCTGGGCCTCGACCGAGAGCGGCACGTGCACGGCCATCTGGTCACCGTCGAAGTCGGCGTTGTAAGCCGTGCAGACGAGCGGGTGGACGCGGATGGCCTCACCTTCGATCAGCTTCGGTTCGAAGGCCTGGATCGAGAGACGGTGAAGCGTCGGTGCGCGGTTCAGGAACACCGGGTGACCCTTGGTGACTTCCGCGAGGATGTCCCAGACTTCCGGGGTCTTGCGGTCGATCATCTTCTTCGCCGAGCGAACCGTGTGGCAGTAGCCGAGTTCCTTGAGGCGACGGATGATGAAGGGCTCGAACAAGGTGAGCGCCATCTTCTTCGGCAGACCGCACTGGTTGAGCGTGAGGTCCGGACCAATGACGATGACGGAGCGGCCCGAGTAGTCGACGCGCTTGCCGAGCAGGTTCTGACGGAAGCGGCCGCCCTTGCCCTTGAGCATGTCGCTCAGGGACTTCAGCGGACGGTTGCCAGCGCCGGTGACGGCACGACCGTGGCGGCCGTTGTCGAAGAGCGCGTCAACAGCCTCTTGCAGCATCCGCTTTTCGTTGCGGATGATGACCTCCGGCGTCTTGAGCTGGAGGAGGTTCTTGAGACGGTTGTTGCGGTTGATGACGCGGCGATAGAGGTCGTTGAGGTCGGAGGTCGCGAAACGACCACCTTCCAGCGGGACCAGCGGACGCAGGTCCGGCGGGATCACCGGCAGCACGGTCTGGATCATCCACTCGGGGCGCGACTTGGAGCCGGCAAACCCTTGGGTGATCTTCAGGCGCTTCGAGAGCTTCTTCTTGTTCTGCTTCGAGCGGGTGGTTTCCAGCTCTTGCTCCAGCTTGATGGCCAGATCGGCCAGATCGACCTGCGCGAGCAGGTCCTGGATCGCCTCCGCACCCATCCCGGCGCGGAAGGAGGACTCACCATAGGCTTCCTCGGAATCGCGGAGCTCGTTCTCCGTGAGGAGTTGGCCGCGCTCGAGCGGGGTATTGCCCGGGTCGGTGACGACGTAGTCCTCGTAGTAAATGACGCGCTCCAGGTGGCGGGCGCTGATGTCCAGCACCAAGCCGATGCGGGACGGCATGCACTTGTAGAACCAGATGTGCGACACGGGCACAGCCAGCTCGATGTGGCCCATGCGCTCGCGGCGGACGCGGCTCAGGGTGACTTCCACGCCGCAACGGTCGCAGACGACGCCCTTGTGCTTGATGCGCTTGTACTTGCCGCAGGCGCACTCCCAGTCACGGGTGGGTCCGAAGATCCGCTCGCAGAAGAGGCCGCCTTTTTCCGGCTTGAAGGTCCGGTAATTGATGGTTTCCGGGTTCTTCACCTCGCCCTTGGACCAAGAGCGGATGACGTCCGGGGATGCCACGGTGATGGAAACCTGGTCAAAGGCTTCCGGCCGCTCGTCCACGCCGAAAAGTTCGCGAAGATTGGTGTCAACGTTCATGATATCTCTAGCTTGTTAGGTTATCGGTTCGTGGTTGGGGCCAATCAAAGGGTGAGGTCGTCGAGCGAGAAGTCGTCGACACCGCCGACCGACGGTGCGCCGCCGGGGCCACCGGCACCGCGGCGTCCGGGGCGGACGTCGAGGCCAAGGGATTGCATTTCCTTGATGAGGACGTTGAAGGATTCCGGCGTGCCGGCTTCCAGGTTGTTGTCGCCCTTGACGATCGCTTCGTAGATGCGCGTGCGTCCTTGCACGTCGTCGGACTTGACGGTGAGGAGTTCCTGCAGGGTGTAGGCGGCGCCGTAGGCCTCGAGGGCCCAGACTTCCATTTCCCCGAAGCGCTGGCCACCGTATTGCGCCTTACCACCGAGCGGCTGCTGGGTGACGAGCGAGTAGGGACCGACGGCACGGGCGTGGATCTTGTCCGCGACCAAGTGACCGAGCTTCAGCATGTAGATGATACCGACCACGACTGGCTGGTGGAAGGCTTCGCCGGTGCGGCCGTCATACAGGGTGGACTTGCCCCCCGTGGTGCCGTCCTTCCCGTCGCCGATCCAGGTGTAGCCGTCCACTTGCTTCGCCTGGGACATGAATTCCCAGATCTTGGACTCGTGGATGCCGTCGAAAATCGGCGTGGCGATCTTGAAGCCGAGCGCCTTGGCAGCAACGCCGAGGTGGGTCTCAAGCACCTGACCGACGTTCATACGGGATGGCACGCCGAGCGGGTTGAGCACGATGTCCACCGGAGTTCCGTCCGCCAGGTAGGGCATGTCTTCTTCCGGGACGATGGTCGCGACAACACCCTTGTTACCGTGACGACCGGCCATCTTGTCACCCACCGAGAGCTTGCGCTTGGCGGCGATGAAGACCTTCACTTCCTTGATAACGCCGGGGTCGACTTCGTCGCCGGCTTCGAGCTGGTCGAGCTTGCGCTCGCGCTCGGTGTCAAGCTCCTGGAAGCGGGCTTCGAAGGAACCGATGATTTCCAGGATCTTGTTCCGGATCGGGGATGGATCGATTTCGATGTGATCGTGCACCGAGGCCAGCTTGCGCAGCAGGGTCTTGGTGATCTTGCGGTTCGCAGGGATGATGATCTCACCGGTCTGAGCGTTGACCACGTCGAGCGGGATCTTCTCGCCGAGCAGAATGTCGGAAAGCTTCTCCGTCAGGTCGTCGGTCAGCTTGTCGGCCTTCTTCTTGTGCTCGTCGTTGATTTTCTTGAGCTGCTTCTTGAGCTCGACCGGATCGACCTTCTCGGCGCGCTTGCGGGCATTGCCGTGAGAGGAGACGCGGATGTCCTGGACGATGCCGGTGCAGCCGGAAGGAACACGCAGCGAGGTGTCCTTCACGTCCGCGGCCTTCTCACCGAAAATGGCGCGCAGCAGCCGCTCTTCCGGGGCGAGTTCGGTCTCGGACTTCGGCGTGATCTTGCCGACGAGGATGTCGCCCGGCTTCACCTCGGCACCGACGCGGATGATGCCGTCGTGGTCGAGATTCTTGAGCGCTTCTTCACCGACGTTCGGGATGTCCCGGGTGATTTCTTCCGGACCCAGCTTGGTATCGCGGGCCGCCACGTCGAACTCGGCGATGTGAATGGAGGTGTAGATATCCTCCTTCTTCACCCGCTCGGAGATGACGATGGCATCCTCGAAGTTGTAGCCGTTCCAAGGCATGAAGGCGACGAGCACGTTCCGGCCGAGCGCAAGCTCGCCCTTCTCGGTGTTCGGGCCGTCAGCAAGGACATCGCCCTTCTTGATCTTCTGGCCCTTCTTGCAGATCGGCTTCTGGTTGATGCAGGTGCCGGCGTTGGAGCGCATGAACTTCCGCAGCGGGTAAGCCATGATGCCCTTGTCGAGATTGGTCTTCACCGACTCAGGATCGGAGAGGAACTTCTCGTCGGCGACCGGCAGCTTGCCGTCGGGGGAAGTGACAATCATTTCCGCGGTGGCGGCGGCAACGATGCCGTCGAGTTCCGCAACGATGACCGCACGCGAGTCACGGGCCGTCTTGCCTTCGAGACCGGTGCCGACGTACGGCGAATCGGAAACGAGGAGCGGCACGCCCTGACGCTGCATGTTCGAGCCCATCAGCGCGCGGTTGGCGTCGTCGTGCTCGAGGAACGGGATCAGACCGGCAGCCACGGAGACGAGCTGCTTCGGCGAAACGTCCATGTAGTTGACATCGTTCGGGGCGACTTCGATGAACTCGCCGCCGCGCTCACGGGCGGTCACGCGTTCGTTTAGGTACTTGCCGGACTTGTCGATCGGATTGTTCGCCTGGCCGATGAGGAACTTTTCTTCCTGGTCGGCGGTGAGATACTCGATGTCGTTGGTGACCTTGCCGTTCTTGACCTTGCGGTACGGGGTTTCGATGAAACCGAACTCGTTGATACGAGCATAGGTACACATCGAGTTGATCAGACCGATGTTCGGACCTTCCGGGGTCTCGATCGGGCAGATACGGCCGTAGTGCGAAGGATGAACGTCGCGGACTTCGAAGCCGGCGCGGTCACGGTTGAGACCGCCAGGTCCGAGGGCGGACAGACGGCGCTTGTGAGTCAGCTCGGCCAGCGGATTCGTCTGGTCCATGAACTGCGAAAGCTGGGACCGGCCGAAGAAGTCGCGCACGACGGCCGAGAGGGCCTTCGGGTTGATCAGCTTCTGCGGGGTCATGCCCTCGATGTTCACGTCGAACAAGGTCATGCGCTCCTTCACCAGACGCTCGGTGCGGGCGAGGCCCACGCGGCACTGGTTGGAAAGCAGCTCACCCACGGCACGCACACGGCGCGAGCCAAGGTGGTCGATGTCGTCAATGACGCCTTCGCCCTTCTTGAGCTTGAGCAGGTACTTCACGGCGGCCAGGAAGTCCTGGGGCACCATAATGCGCTCGTCCGGATCGACCTTGCTCTCGAGCTTGCTGTTGATCTTATAACGGCCGACGCGGGTCAGGTCGTACTTCTTCGGGTCGAAGAAGAGACGCTTGAGCAGCGCACGGGCATTCGCGGCGGTCGGCGGGTCGCCGGGGCGCAGCTTGCGGTAGATGTCCTTGAGCGCGCTGTCCTCATCCTTGGCGGGATCCTTGCGCAGGGACTTGAGAAGGATTTCATCCTCACGGCCGTCGATCACTTCGACCTGCTTGTTACCGAGAGCGATGAGCTGGCGGACGATGCCGATGGTGAGCGGCTCGTAGGCCTTCGCCACGACCAATTCGCCATCCAGGATGTCTTCGAAGGGAACCTTGTGGCCGAGCTCCTGCTCGTCCATCTCTTCCTTCAGCTTCAGCGTCTCGACATTGTAGAAATTCGTGACGATGTCGCGGTCGGTCGGGTAGCCGAGGGCACGCAGGAACGTGGTCGCCAGGAACTTCCGGCGGCGGCGGCGGCGGTCGAGGTAAACGTAAAGCAGGTCGTTCGTGTCGAACTGCACTTCCAGCCAGGATCCGCGGTCAGGGATGATTCGGAAGCTGTGGAGGATCTTGCCGTTGAGGTGCTGCGAGGTTTCGAAGCAGATACCCGGCGAGCGATGGAGCTGGGAAACGATGACACGCTCGGCACCGTTGATGATGAAGGTACCGCGGCGGGTCATCATCGGCAGTTCGCCCATGTACACGCGCTCTTTCTTGGTGCCGGTCTCGTCCTTCAGCTTGAAGGTCACGTAGAGCGCGGCAGAGAAGCTTTCGCCGGTGCGCAGGGCCTCGAGCGAAGTAATCTTCGGGTCCTCGATGTCGTAGGCGACGAAGTCGAGCTCGATTGCTTCATCGTAGCTCTTGATGGGGAATACCTCGCGGAAGACAGCTTGCAGACCGGTATCGGTGCGATCGCTGGCAGACGTGTCCTTCTGCATGAACTCCTCATAGGAGCGGCTCTGAACCTCGATCAGGTTCGGCGGTTCGATGACTTCCTCGATTTTCCCGAAGTGGAGACGGTCGGCCATGGCTGGTAGTAGTGCTGCTTGCGAGTTGAGCCCGGACCGCGAACGGCCGGGCGAATGAGATTCAGAGAATGGAAAGGGAGTCCGGGATCGGCGGAAACGGTCGCTTGTTGGGAGGGATCGTGTGACGGCTTCCGCCGGTTCCGGAAAAGGCTTCGCGACCCCGCATCAAGCGGGGTCGCGAAGCAAATCCGGGAACTGGATTACTTGAGGTCGATCTTGGCACCAGCTTCTTCGAGCTTCTTCTTGGCGGCTTCGGCGGCGTCCTTGGAGACACCTTCGAGCACCTTGGTAGGAGCACTTTCGACGAGCTTCTTCGCATCCGCAAGGCCGAGGCCCGGCGAGACTTCGCGGACGGCCTTGATGACGGCGATCTTGTTCGCACCACCGTCGGTGATGACGACGTCGAATTCGGTCTTTTCTTCAGCGACTTCGGCCACGGCAGCGGGACCGGCGACGCCGACAGGAGCTGCGGCGGAAACGCCCCAGGTCTCTTCCAGCTTCTTCACGAGGTCGGCAGCTTCCAGAACGGTGAGCTTGCCGAGTTCTTCAACGAGTTGTTCGATATTGGCCATTGTATTTCTCCTTTGCGGTATCGTCGCACCCGGAAGCTTCCGGACATTTCAGAGTGGCGCCGCCACCCCGACGAGGAACCATTATGGGTTCAGGCGGCAGCGCGGAGACGCCATCGCCATCGGGTCAGATTGTTTGTCAGGCTTCGGCGGCAGGTTCCGCGGCGGCTTCCGCCACCGGCTCGGCGGCAGCTTCGGCAGCAGGTGCCTCGGCAGCCGGAGCTTCTGCAGCTTCGGTGGATTCTTCGGCTTCGTCCTTCTTGGAGTCGGCGTCGGGATTGAACTTCTTCTGGATGACACGGGCGATCCGGGTGGACGGCTCGAGGATCGTGGCAAGCAGTTGGGAAAGGATGGCTTCGCGGGACGGGATGTCGGCGATTGCCTTGAGCTTGTCGGCGTCAAGGACGGCGTCACCCAGGATGCCGACCTTCATTTCCGGCTTCTTGAACTCCTTTTCGAAGTTCTTGATGGCCTTGGCGGCGGCGAAGACTTCGGCCTCACCGGTGATGAAGGCGGTCTGGCCGACCAGCGAGTCGCCAATATCCGGGCGACCGGCTTCGGCGAGGGCCTTCTTCACGTAGGTGTTCTTGGCGACGTGGCACTCGGCGCCGGCCGCATTGAGGCGGTTGCGGAGCTCGGAGAACTGCGGGACCGTCATGCCGGTGTAATCCACCACGAGCACGTACGGCGAGGCGTTCACCTTTTCGAGCAGACCGTCGATGATGACTTTCTTGTCGGGATTCATGGTCGTGGGATGATTAGACGGACTTGGTGTAAACGCTGGATTCCAGCGGGATGCCCGGGGACATCGAGGCGGCGACCGTCACGCTGCGGACGAAGTTGCCCTTGGCGGATGGTGGCTTGGCGCGCACCACGCTGTCGATGAAGGCGCGGGCGTTTTCAACCAGGGCTTCTTCGGAGAAGGAGGACTTGCCGACGGCGCCGGAGACGTTGCCGTTCTTGTCGAGCTTGTAGTCGATACGGCCGGCCTTGACTTCCTTGACCGCCTTGGCGGTGTCGTCGGTCACGGTGCCGGTTTTCGGGTTCGGCATCAGGCCGCGGGGACCGAGGACACGGGCGATCTTGCGGACTTCGGTCATCGCATCCGGCGTGGCGATCGCCACGTCGAAGTCGGTGAAGCCGCCTTGGACGCGCTTGATGAGTTCCTCGAAGCCGACGAATTCTGCACCGGCGGCGGTGGCTGCCTCAGCGGCGGCACCGGCGGCGAAGACGGCGACGCGGACGTTCTTGCCGGAGCCGTGAGGCAGGGCAACCGAACCACGGACCATCTGGTCGCTCTTGCGGGGATCCACGCCGAGGTGGAAGGAAACGGTGACGGTAGGATCGAACTTCGGAGCCGGGAATTTCTTCACGGTGCCGACAGCTTCTTCCAAGCCGTAGGACTTGCCGGCCGGCACGAGGGCGGCGGCTTTTTCGTAGCGCTTGCTGCGGTTCTTCATGTTTCGTTTTTGCAGTGCTGGCGGACTTGAAGCAGCCCTCCTGCGGTTTTTTGCGGCACTCCGGAGAGCGCCGCGGAAAGGATTACATTCCTTCAATTTCCAGACCCATCTGGCGGGCGGTGCCGGCCAGGATGCGGGCGGCAGCCTCGGGGTCCTTGGTGTTCAGGTCGGGCATCTTGATGGCCACGACTTCCATGAGCTTGGCCTTGGTCAGCTTGCCGACCTTGATCTTGTTCGGCTCCTTGGAACCGGAGGCAAGACCAGCGGCCTTCTTCAGCAGGTTGCCCGCGGGGGGCTTCTTGGTGATGAAGGTGAAGCTCTTGTCCTTGTAGACCGAGATCACGACCGGCAACACGTCGCCGGCTTGGCTCTGGGTCTGGGCGTTGAACTCCTTGCAGAAGCCCATGATATTCACACCGGCTTGGCCGAGAGCGGGACCGACGGGCGGGGACGGGTTGGCGGCTCCAGCAGGAATCTGGAGCTTGATGACTTTAACGACTTCCTTGGCCATGGTGGTAAAAGGATTGCGGGATGTGGTGCGGTTCTAAGTTCAGGCGCGTTCGACCTGCCAGTATTCGAGTTCCACGGGCGTCGAGCGGCCGAAGATCGTGACCGCAACGCGCAGCTTGCCGCGCTCGGGGTCGATTTCCTCGACGATGCCATTCTGGCTCTGGAACGGACCGTCGGCCACCTTCACGGTGTCGCCGACTTCGAAACTGATCGCGGGGCGCGCGTGCTCTTCGCGCTCCTTGATTTGGGAAAGCATGGCGTCCACCTCGCCTTGGCGCATCGGGATCGGACGGTCCTTGGTTCCGGCGAAGCCGATCACGCCTTCCATCTCCTTGATGAAGTACCAGGTCCTCTCGACGAGCTGGTTGTCGGGCGTGAGCAGGTTCATGTTCACGATGATGTAGCCGGGGAAGAACTTCCGCTTGGTGGAGGTCTTCTTGCCGCGGCGGATCTCGGACACCATCTCGGTGGGAACCAGCACTTCGTAGATGAATTCACCCATCTCCTCGGATTCGCGCTGGCGCAGGATGCGCTCCCTCACGCGGCCTTCCTGTCCGGACAGGACATGGACAACGTACCACTGGTTCTCTGGAGACGGGGCAGGCATGATGGGATCGAAAAGAGCGGGCGGGGCGGGAAAAAACGGAAAAACATCAGCGCCCGAAGGACGTGATGAACTCGAGGACGTAAACGCAGATGAAGTCCCACAGCGACACGAAGCCGGCCAGCAGGATGGTGGCGATCAGCACGACCACGGTGGAATCGGTGAGTTCCTTGTACTTCTTGAAACCCTTCACCTTCGGGTCGGACTCCCAAGGCCAATTGGCCTTGCGGAGCTCGCCTTTCACTTCGCCGACGAAACGTGAGACTTTTGCGAACATGCCGAGGAAACTTGAAGAAACGAGGAGGGAAAGGGTGGCACGGAAGGTGGGACTCGAACCCACAACCAACGGTTTTGGAGACCGCTACTCTACCAATTGAGCTACTTCCGTATTGAGATTCCCTTGATGAGACCGGTGGAGGCGATGGCGGGGCACCCCGGCAAGTTGCCGAAGTGCCCCGAAATTCGTCCCAGCCTGATGTCGCGGGGCGACAGACTGGGGGCCCTCCTTAGGGTTAGTCAAAGAATTTCGCTAACACGACCGGCACCCACGGTGCGGCCGCCTTCGCGAATGGCGAAACGCATGGTCTGCTCCATGGCGATCGGCGTGATGAGCTCGACTTCGAGGTTCACGTTGTCGCCTGGCATGACCATCTCGACACCTTCCGGCAGCTTGATGCTTCCGGTCACGTCGGTGGTGCGGAAGTAGAACTGCGGGCGGTAGTTCGAGAAGAACGGGGTGTGACGGCCGCCTTCTTCCTTGGACAAGACGTAGATCTCACCCTTGAACTTGGCGTGCGCCTTGACCGAACCCGGCTTGGCGATGACCTGGCCGCGCTCGACCTGATCCTTCTTCAGACCGCGGATCAGGAGACCCACGTTGTCACCGGCGCGACCTTCGTCGAGCAGCTTGCGGAACATTTCGATGTCCGTGACGGTGGTCTTCTGAGTGTCGCGGATGCCGACGATCTCGATTTCCTCCATCTTCTTGACGATGCCACGCTCGACACGACCGGTGACGACCGTTCCACGACCTTCGATCGAGAACACGTCTTCCACGGGCATGAGGAAGGGCTTGTCGATGGCGCGCTCTGGCTCCGGGATGTAGGAGTCAACGGCGTCCATCAGCTTGAAGATGTTGGCCTTCTGGTCGGCGTCGCCGTCGAGGGCTGCCTTGGCGGAGCCCTTCACGATCGGGATCTCGTCGCCGGGGAATTCGTAGGACGAAAGGAGGTCGCGGATTTCCATCTCGACCAGCTCAAGGAGTTCTTCGTCATCGACGAGGTCCACCTTGTTCATGAACACCACGAGGGCAGGCACACCGACCTGGCGTGCAAGCAGGATGTGCTCGCGGGTCTGTGGCATCGGGCCGTCGGCAGCGGACACCACGAGGATGCCACCGTCCATCTGGGCTGCGCCGGTGATCATGTTCTTCACATAGTCGGCGTGACCTGGACAGTCGACGTGAGCGTAGTGGCGCTTCTCGGTTTCGTATTCGACGTGGGCGGTGTTGATGGTGATACCGCGCTCGCGCTCCTCGGGAGCGGCGTCGATGTCGGCATAGCTCTTCTTTTCCGCAAATCCTTTGTCGGCCAGCGTGTTGGTGATGGCTGCGGTGAGGGTGGTCTTGCCGTGGTCGACGTGACCGATGGTGCCGATGTTGACGTGCGGCTTGTTCCGCTTGAATGCTTCTTTGGCCATGGTGGTGGTAATTTCGCGATTGCTGCTCGTCCGGGTCATGCGGCCGCTGGAGCTCGTGGGGGGAATTGAACCCCCGACCTCATCCTTACCAAGGATGCGCTCTACCCCTGAGCTACACGAGCCTTACGGCGTTGACGCTGGACCCGGACGGGAGATCAAGAAGTTCGGAGGGGCTTTGAATGGAGAAAAGGCCCCCCGAATTTCCTGGTCGGTTCCGGGAAAAGCGGGGCGCAAGCTGAACGAAGCCCATCACCCTGTCAAAAAAAATATCTATTGGAAGAAGATTTATCGTAAAATGGCGAAAACCCATTCAATTTCAGTGAATTGCAGGCCCCCTTGAACGTCATGCGGGGGCATCTGCGGTCTCTTCTGTGACAATCAACCGGTTGAAGCGCGAGATCTCCAGGCATCGGCCGGTCGCCAGATCGATGTCCACCACCGCCCCGCACAGCCGGACCGGGCCGGTGGCGATGGGGAAACGGGTCGGCATGCCGGTCCTGAAACGCCACACCACGGACTCCGGCGCCCGTCCCAGCACCGACTCCTCCGGCCCGCACATTCCGGCATCGGTCAGGCAGCCCGTGCCGCCCGCGAGAATCCGCTCGTCCGCCGTCTGGACGTGGGTGTGGGTCCCGACCACGGCCGAAACCTTGCCATCCAGCGCCCAGCCCATAGCGATCTTTTCGCTGGTGGTCTCGGCGTGGAAATCGAGGAAAATCGCCTGCACCCCCTCCCCCCGCAGCCGCTCGGCCTCCGCTTCCACCATCAGGAACGGGTTTTCCAAGGGCGGTTGCATGAACGAGCGCCCCTGCGCCTGAATCACCGCGACCCGGCCTTTCGGCGTCTCAAGGACCACCGAACCTTGGCCGGGAGTCTCCGCCGGATAGTTGATCGGCCGCAGCAGCCGCGGCTCGGTCGGCAGGTAGTCCACGATTTCCTGCTGGTCCCACACGTGGTCGCCGGTGGTGATCACCGCGGCCCCGGCACGCAGCAGGTCAATCGCGATGCGCGGTGTAATCCCCCGCCCTCCGGCGGCGTTCTCCCCGTTGACGATGATGAAATCGAGCGCCAGTTCCTTGCGCAGGAGGGGCAAATGCTCGATCACGGCCTTGCGACCGGGTTCGCCAACGATGTCACCAAGGAAAAGGATGCGGATCGACTCCATAAAACGGGGGAAGGTTGGCCGGCGCTCGCCTGCCCCGGCCCGCGAGGCTTACCCCTCAAGCGTCCCGTGCGCCAAGCCTATTCCCCGATGACTTCCCGCTCCGCTCCGCTCTGGATCGTGCTTTTCGTGGCCCTCGCCGCCGCCCTCTGGTGGTGGAAAAAGCCGGTCGCGCCGCTGCCACCGCCCGGTCCAATTCCCCCACCCCCAGCTCTTTCCGACTTGGCGGGAATTCCCGACTGGGCGTCGCTGAACCGCTACCAATCCACCATCACCCGTGCCGACTTCCTGCGGCTGATGGATCAGGTTTTCACCGTCTCCCCAGCCTGGCGCGACTGGATCGAGGTCGGCGAAGACGACGCCAAGATCCGCACCAATGACGGCGAGTTCCTGCGCCTGCGCTTTGCCCCGGAAGGCCTCGCCAGCCCGCCGCCGCGCTACTGGCGGGCCATCTCCGAACTCCCGCCAGCACCGCCGGATCGCCCGCTCGCCGGCCTGAAAATCGCCATTGATCCCGGCCACATCGGCGGCCGCTGGGGCAAGATGGAGGAGCGCTGGTTCCAGATCCCCGGCAGCCTGCCGGTGCAGGAGGGCGACATGACACTTCAGGTCGCCAAGCTCCTGAAACCCAAGCTCGAAGCCCTCGGCGCCACCGTCACCATGGTCCGCAACGAGACCGAGCCGGTCACCCCGATCCGCCCGGAGATGCTTCAGGACGAGGCCCGCACCAGCAATACCGGCGGCAACATCGCCCGGCTCGCCGAGCGCCTCTTCTACCGCACCGCCGAAATCCGCGCCCGGGCCAAGCTCGTCAACGACACCCTCAAGCCCGACCTCGTCCTCTGCCTCCATTTCAATGCCGACGAATGGGGCGACCCGGCCTCCCCCACCCTCGTCCCGGCGAACCATTTCCACATGATCCTCAATGGCGGCTACACTGATGACGAGGTCGCCCTCGCCGATCAGCGCCACGACCTGCTGGAGAAGCTGCTGCAAGGCATCCACGACGAGGAACGCAAGCTGGCCGCCAGCGCCGCCGACGCCTTCGTCGAGAAATCCGGCATGCCGCCCTACCTCTATAACCCGGCCGCCAAGAACCATCGCAACGTGGACGGCAACCCTTACCTGTGGGCCCGCAATCTCCTCGCAAACCGCATCTACCAGTGCCCGGTCGTCTATTTCGAGCCCTACGTGATGAACTCGACCGAGGACCACGCCCGCATCCAGGCCGGCGACTACGAAGGCGAGCGCGAAGTCTGGGGAAAGCTGCGGCCATCCATCTTCCGCGAGTATGCCGACTGCGTCGCGCTCGGCCTGAAGCGCTATTTCCAGGCGCGTCCTCGAAGCGAGTAACCCGGATCTCGGCCGGCTTCGTAGCAGAACAGCTGCGCCATTCTGGCTTCTGGCGGTCCTGAATCGCCACCCAAAAATGCGACAGCATCTGGAGATAGACGACCGGGCCAGAAAACGTTTAATCCCCTCCATGCTCCGCACCGCGCTTTTAGCCTCCCTCTGCGCCGTCCCTCTCCATGCCCAGGATGGCGGACAGCTTTACACCCTCTATTGCTCCGCCTGCCATGGCGCCGATGGGAAAGGCGCCACCGGCGGCCAATTCCCGCCGCTGGCCGGTAGCCCGTGGGTGCTCGGCGACGCCGCCCGCGCGGTGAAAGTCGTCCTCCACGGCCTGCACGGCGAGGTGGAAGTTGATGGCCGCACCTTCAATCTCGAGATGCCCCCGCAGGGCGCGATCCTGCCGGACGACCAGATCGCCGCCATTCTCACCCACGCCCGCTCGTCATGGGGAAACAAGGCCGAGCCGGTCTCCGCGGACTTCGTGAAGGCCACGCGCGCCGCCAGCGCCGACCGCAAGGGCCCCTGGACCGCGGCGGAGCTGCTCAAGCTCCACCCGCTGCCCGCCTCGACTCCCCCGATCGCCAACCTGCTGTCGCAGGTCTATCAGGGCGAGTGGCAGCGGCTGCCCGATTTCTCCACGCTGAAGCCCGGCAACATCGAGGAAGAGCACGACGGCAAGATCAGCATCGCCAAGGCCGGCTTCACCGAGCTCTTCGGCATGGTCTGGCAGGGCGACCTCACCGCACCGGAAGCCGGTGAATTCCGCTTCCGCCTCGATGCCGACGACGGCGCGCGCGTGCTCCTCGATGACAAGGAAGTCGTCAAGGTGGACGGAATCGGGCCGATGGATGGCAGCCGGGCGAAGGAAGGAAAAATCAAGCTCACCGCCGGAGCCCACAAGCTGCGGGTCGAATACTTCGAATACAAGGGGCAGGAAGGCATCGCGCTCTCATGGCGCGGTCCCGGCATCCCCTCGTGGCGAAATCTTTCCGACAAGCCGCCCAAGACCGGTCCCGACCCCATCGTCATCGGCCCGCAAAATGGCCGCGCCGTGGTTTACCGGAACTTCATCGCGAGCACCACCCCCCGCGCCATCGGCATCGGCTTTCCCGGCGGCGTGAACCTCGCATACTCCGCCGACAATCTCGCACCCGAGCTGATCTGGACCGGTGCCTTCATGGATGGCTCACGCCACTGGGTTGAGCGCGGCCAAGGCAACCAGCCGCCCGCCGGTGAGAGCATTGTGAAGCTCTCCGGCACTCCCATACTTCCCAAGGAAGCCCGCTTCCGCGGCTACAAGCTCGACCCCGCAGGCAACCCCACCTTTGCCGTCCAGATCGGTGGCTTGACTCTTCAGGACTCCTGGAAGCCAACCGATGCCCCTGACGAGAATGCTGCCACACGTCAGCCCGCCCTCCAGCGGCGCGTATCGCTGAAAGGAAGTGGAAGCGGCCTCGAACTCCTGATCTCCGATCAATCCGAATCGAAGGTCTTCGACGATCAGGAAGTGTCGTTTGCGGACCGGTTTTTCATCCACACAGAGGGTGTCGTGAACTTGATCAACCGCGGCGGCAAAACCTACCTGAAGCTGTTGCCAGGCGAGACCGCCACCTTTGACTACCGCTGGAATCGCTAGTCCCTCGCTTTGCCCCGAACTCCGAATTCACTTTCCATGCGCCTCCTCTCTTCCTTCTTCCTCGCCGCTTCGCTCGCTGCGACGGCCCAGCAGCAGTCCGACTTCTACACCCGCGAGGAGATCCCTCTGCCCAAGGGCGAAGTCATGGAGCTCGGCTCCATCGCGCTGATGCCCGACCAGAAGATCGCCGTCACCTCACGCCGCGGCGACCTGTGGATCTGCACCGGTGCCTATGGCGACGACCTCTCGAAAGTCACCTGGCAAAAATTCGCCGAAGGCCTCCACGAGCCGCTCGGCATGGCATGGAAGGATGGCTGGCTCTACCTCACCCAGCGCCCCGAGGTCACCCGCATCAAGGACTCTAACAACGACGGGGTCGCCGACACCTTCGAGACGGTCAGCTCCGACTGGTCGATCAAGGGCGACTACCACGAATACGCCTTCGGCACCGAGCCCGACAAGGAGGGCAACATCTGGGTGGTGCTCTGCCTCACCGGCTCCTTCACCGCCGATGTCCCGTGGCGCGGCTGGTGCGTGCGCGTCACGCCCGATGGCAAGATGATCCCGACCTGCTCCGGCATCCGCTCGCCCGGCGGCATCGGCTTCAATGCCGAGGGCGATTGCTTCTACACCGATAACCAAGGCCCGTGGAATGGCTCCTCGTCGCTGAAGTGGCTCAAGCCCGGTTCGTTCCAAGGCAACCCGCAGGGCAACCGCTACTACGACCTCGCGACCGACCTCGGCCAGCGACCGGTCGAGCCCGTCGACAAGTCCCGCATCCTCGCCGAGCGCAAGTGCATCAAGGAATTCGTTCCGCCCGCCGTGGTCTTCCCGCACGCCAAGGTCGGCCATTCGCCGAGCGGCATCGCCGCCGATACCACCGGTGGCAAGTTCGGCCCGTGGGAAAAGCAGCTCTACGTCGGCGAGCAAACGAAGTCCGAAGTCCAGCGCGTCTGCCTGGAGAAAGTCAACGGCCTCTATCAGGGCGCGGTGTTCCATTTCCTCAAGGGCTTCGAGGCCGGCATCGTCCCGCTTCGCCAGGCGAGCGACGGCACTGTCTTCATCGGCGGCACCAACCGCGGCTGGGCCTCCAGCGGCAGCAAGCCCTTCACCTTCGAGCGCGTCCGCTGGACCGGCAAGACACCCTTCGAGATGCAGACGATCTCCGCGCTGAAGGATGGCTTCGAAGTGACCTTCACGGAACCCGTCGATCCTGCCACCGCCGGCAAGCTGGAGTCCTACGCGATGGACACCTGGACGTACATCTATCAGGCCGAGTACGGCTCACCGGAGACCGATCACACCAAGCCGAAGATCACCGCCGCCGACGTCTCCGCCGATGGCAAGAAGGTCCGGCTCAAAGTCGAAGGTCTCACCCAAGGCCACGTCCATCATCTCACGGCGAAAGGCCTGACCTCGAAGTCCGGCACCAAGCTCTGGCACCCCGAGGCGTGGTACACGCTCAATGAGATTCCGAAATAGGAGTCGGCTGCGTTTGTGATGGCGTTGAGAGCGCGAATGGCTCACGGGGCTGCGCCGCCTATGGCGCGCCCGAGTGCAATTGCCGGGGGAAATTGTAGTTAAAGGGGTGCACCCCGATGACTAGCTTGCAAGGGACGCTGCCACCTCTGGCCAATCCTCTTCCAAGTCCCTTGCCCTCCCCTCCCCATGCCCTCGCTCGAAGAATCCCTGTGGAATGCCGCTTGGAACGGCGACCTTCCCGTTCTCCGCGAATGCCTTGAAAAGGGCGCGACACTGAATGGCCGCAGCTTCAACAACAGCAGCCCGCTCGAAGCCGCCGCTTACAACGCCCAAGCCGACGCCTGCGACCTCCTTCTTCAAGCCGGTGCCGACCCGGATGCGACCTACCCGCCCACCGGGGAAACCGTCCTCCATCAGGTCATCACCAAGGCCGGCGATCCCCGCCGCACCCACATCGTCAAGGCACTCATCGCAGCAGGAGCAGGCGTGAACCGTCAAACGGTCCCGGGAATAGCGACTCAGAGCTTCGCGCGCGACATCCGCACCCGCGGCGAGACACCCCTCCATCGCGCGGCTGCCTACGGGGATGCGGACATGATCGCAGCCCTGGTCGCCGCCGGCGCGGATAAAAGCGCGCGGGATATCAATGGCGACTCGCCCCTCACCTGGGCGAGCTGGCATCTGCGCGACAATTCCATTCTCCGCGGCCTGTTGTTCGGCGAGTTCGAGGGATCCATCCCGAACAGCTGCGCTTGAAAGCGGGATCACTTGCCCGATGCACCTCACACCCCATAGCCTCCCCCATTGAAAATCTTCTCATGGCTCGATCGGCGGCACCCGGTGCTGGAATACCTCGGCACCGCGGCGGCCGGGCTGCTCTATGCCATCGCGTTGAAGTACTTTGTCTTCCCCGCCAAGGTCATCCTCACCGGCTTCGAGGGCATCGCTGCCGCACTCAGCTACTTCTTCCATCGGCCCTCCCTCTTCCTCATCCTCTACGGCATCTCGCAGGCGATCCTGGTGATCTTCGCCTACAAGAAGATCAGCCGCACTTTCGCCGTCCGCACCGCCCTGACCACCGGCATGGTGCTGCTCATATTGCCGTTCCTGCCCGAGATGAAGATGGCGGACTCCCAGCAGGAGCGCCTAATCCTCGTGCTCTTCGGCGGCATCCTTTCCGGCCTCGCGAAGGCCCTGGCGCTGCGACTTCGCGGATCCACCGGCGATGAAGACGTCCTCGGCGCGTGGTTCGCCATGAAATACCTCAAACCGGTCGGTACCATCGCGGTGATCTCTGCCGCCATCTCCTGTGCCTTCGGCCTGACGATGGAGTATCTCACCTTCAAGCAGATCGAGCCGGTGATCAACACGCTGATGTACACCAGCATCTTCATTTTCACCGGGGCGGAAACGCTCAACAACTTCTTCAAGAAGTTCAAGCTGGTGATGATCACCGCCTTTGGGAAGGAACCGGACGCGATCGGCACCGCGATCACCACCGCCGCTCCCCACCGCACCTTCACCATCCAGCGCGGCGTCGGCGGCTACTCCTCCGAGCCCTTGCACCTCGTCCGCACGATCGTCACGCACGAAGAACTGGCGGAAGTCCTCGATGCCCTCGAACGCGACTGCCCGGAAGCCTTCCACTTCCACCACGACATCGAAGGCATCTCGCGCAGCTACTACATCAAGCCGATCGGTTAGAGCGCTTTGCCGTGAAGCACGGCGTCGAAGCCACGCTCGGGTAACGAGATTCAACCGCGAAAAAACGCGAAATTTGTTAGAACGGGATTTTTTCTTCTGCCTTTAGATTTCGCGCATTTTCGCGTTATTTCGCGGTTCACTAAAAAACTCCGAAGTTCTCCGAAAAGCCGAATCCTTCATCGCGAAAAACAGGCTCTCGGTAGGACGTGCCAAGGCCGTGTCATATGGTTCCGGCCGGATCTTCGCAGAGCGCGCAGAGGCTCATCAATTTCGCCATTTTCGCTCGTTTCGTTGTCCCCTCATTCCAACGAACTTCCAGTCCGGACACCAAGGGCTACTCGAAGAAGCACTCCCGGATCTCGACCACATAGCCCAGTTCCGCGAGCCCCATCAGCTCCTCCCGCCAGTCCGGCCCATGGGTGCTGCCGATGCAGAGCGCCTGGTCATCCCCACAGCCGATCCGGCCTTTGGAGCCGACATGAATCGCCACGCCCGGCGCGATCCTCCGCACCTCGGCGAGCGTCGCTTCGTCATTCGGCGCGCAGAATTCATAGGAGACGGTCACCAGTCCATCATCGGGACCGCGCAAGCCATCGGGCCTGATCTCGTCGAGGCTGAACTTGATCTTCGCCAGCGCCGCCGCGGATTCCGCGCGCTTCTTCGACGGCAGCCGTTCCTCGGATTTCGCGGGAAGCACCGCTTCGCGACCCCGCGCCGGAAGCCCTCCCGGATCAATACCCGCCTCCTTCAGCCGCTCTTGTCCACAGCGCGACACGACCAAGCCCCCCGCGACGACCAGAGCTGCCATGGCTGCGATGGAAGAACCTTTCATGCGCATGAGACCCATGACTTGGTATCAGCCGCACCGCCCCGGCGGAAGGCTTCTTCTCGCGCACCTCTTTACATCCCGGCGCGCTCGCATGAGAAAAAGCCGTGCGGACACTCCTCGTTTGCGGACACGGCTACCTTGGACAAGCGATCTCCCGCGACTTCCGGTCGGCGGGTTGGCAGGTGGCGGCACTCTCCCTATCCGGAGGTGCCGACTCGCTCGCCTGCGATCTCTCGTCGCCCGATGCCGTCGCGGGTCTCAAACTATCCCCCGACTTCATCGTCCACTGCGCCTCCTCCGGCCGTGGCGGGGAAGCACTCTACCGCGCCGTCTATCTGGAAGGCTGCCGCAATCTAACAAACCGCTTCCCCGGTATCCCCCTGCTCTTCACCTCCAGCACCTCGGTCTATGCACAGACCGATGGATCGGAGGTCACCGAGGAAAGCCCTGCCGAGCCCGATCGCGAAACCGGCAAGATCCTGCGCGAAACCGAAGACCTCGTGCTGTCCACGGGCGGCATCGTTACCCGCCTCGCGGGCATTTACGGCCCGGGCCGCAGCATGATCCTGAAGAAATTCCTCAACGGCGAAGCAGTGATCGAGGAGGACGGAAGACGCTACCTCAACCAGATCCACCGCGACGACGCCGCCGCCGCGATCCTCTGCCTTGCCTCTCAACTCTCAACCATCAACCATCAACTATTCAACCTCTCCGACTCCCACCCGCTCACCCAGCGCGAGTGCTACGAGAGCCTTAGTAGCATCTTCTCCCTGCCCCTCCCGCCGACCGGTCCTCGCGATCCAAATCGCAAGCGCGGCTGGACCCACAAGCAGGTTTCGAATGCCAAGCTCCGCGCCATCGGCTGGGAACCCCGCTTCCCGTCGTTCCTTGATGCGGTCGGCTCCGTCGCCCCGACACTATAAGTGAGGCCGGTCTCCGCCAAGAGACCGGCCCCTGTCATAGCACTCCACCGCGTCTGCACTCGCATCAGCGGATGAAGCCGAGTCCGGAGACGCGTTCCTTCCCGTCGCGCTCCGTCACGGTGATGGTCACGGTGCCTCCGCCCGAGTCCGCGGCCACCTCCGTCTTGAGATCGTCATGATGGGACACCCGCCAGTTTTCAAACTTGTCCGGCGTGCCTCCCGCTTGCCGGAACCCGGCTGCGAACTGGCTCACGAAGGCCTGTTGGAAGTTTGCCTTCTCCGTCTCGGAAGGGATCAGGACATAAGCGGCACCCACGTCCTGCCCCATTGCTTGAAAAGTCGGCCAATCGATCGACTCGCGGGCTTTTGCATCGCCGCGGGCCAAGGCCTCGAAGGTGTTCTTGGCAAAGGACATGTCAGCCCTGCTCGCGACCTTGTTCGCCGTCTTCTCGCATTGGCTGAAGGCGAAGGGCATGGCGACGGCGAGGGGGAACCAGAGGTATTTCATGGGAGTCATGGGTTGGTTTCAGAAGCTCTGCGGCTTCACGACCACCCTTTGCACATGACGAACCAATCCCTCGCCCGCTCATTTCCAACGTATTGCAAAATACAACCCCAAGGGAATACGTGCAGAACGCACCCGCCAGCGGGCAAAGCTCTCCTTAGTCGGCAATCGGCGACCCGATCGTCACGGTGACCGTTGCCGGTGCAGAATCCAAGCTGCCGTCGTTGGCCACGTAGCTGAAGCTAGTGCTGCCCACGAAACCGGCGGCCGGCTTTAATTTAAGATTCGGCACCTTACCGGTCAGCTTTCCGTTCTCCGGCTGGCTGGTCACCCGGAAGCTCAAGGAATCTCCATCCGCATCGGTCCCGCCCAAGGTGACCGACACCGCCTTCTTCACCGGCCCCTGAGTCACCAACGTCTTGGCCACAGGCGCATGATTGTTCGGATTCACCACCAGGATCTTGATGACCGCCGGCTTGGAAGACGCGCCACCATCCTTGACCACGAAGCTCACCTGATCACTTCCGCGGAATCCCGGAGCGGATTGATAAAAGAGCGCCGGCGGAGTTCCTGTCACCACGCCGTTCTTCGGCTGCTTCGTGATCGCATACGTGAGCGCATCGTGGTCCGTATCGAGGCCGGTCAAGGGCAGCAGGACACGCTCGCCCACGTTTGCGGTCACCTCTCCAGCCTGGGCCACCGGCTTCTGATTCTTGCCTCGCACTCGCAGGGTGATCGTTCCCGGTTCGGAGACCAAGCTGCCATCACTCACGGTGTAGCGAATGCTCCACTGCCCCGCTCCCGCCGCCTTGTAGCTGAGATGAGGCGCCGTTCCGTTGAGCTTCCCTTTCGCGGGTGCCCCGAGGACTTGGTAGGTCAGTGAATCTCCATCCACATCCGAGCTCGGCAGCGTGAAGGCAATGGCACCGCCTTTCATCGTGAAGAACTCGGCATCTGCGGCCACCGGCACGTCATTCACCGGCGCGATGACCAGCGCCACCTGCGCCTCTTCTGAAAAAGCCGCGCGCTCCGCCCCGTCATCTGCCCGGAAGGTGAACTCATCGGCGCCGGTAGCATTCGCATTCGGCACATAGGTCCAGCCGGTCTCCGATGCTTCCAGCACGCCCTTCGTCGGCGGGGTGACGATCTCGAATGTCAGCTCATCCCCATCCGCATCGCTGCCGGAAGGCGTGAATCCGAGCGGCGTGTCCTCCACTGCCGTCAGCGTCTGGCCGTCCGCCACCGGGGCGCGATTCGGATCCGCTTCCACCATGAACGAGCGCTCTTCCTCGCCCGCCTCCTCGACATAGAGGTGGGCATTGGAAACGGCAACGAAGCGCTGGATCTCAGTCCACGGATCGTCACCCGTCTTGCCAAGGATGGCGTAGCGGTTGCCCTTTGTTAGACCAGAGGCGAGGAATTCCAGAGCGCCGTCCACCGGCGTGGTCTGCCCGGAAAGCACGCGCGACTCGGCGTCGGTGAAAACTTCCATCCGGCTCTCGGACGTCAGCGATTGGGTCGTCACCGGCCCTCTCGGGGTTCCGTCGGGATTCTTGATCGTCGCTCCGTTGATGCTCTGGATGTGGGACACGTCCACCGACTTTGGTCCGCCGGGCGTGTAGCTATACACCGAGCTGCCATTTGCGGTGGATACCACGGTGCCCCCACCGGGACTGATCGCCGAGGAAGCCGTGTTCCATACAAACCGGATCCGGCTCGCATTGCCCTGATAGGGATGAGCCGGGAACTGCGGATAGATCGGAAACGCCGTGGCATCTGTTGCCGGGATGTGAATGCGCAAATCCTCGTCCACGCCCGCACCTTCATTGACCGTCAATTTCCAGACACCGCCAGCATCCTCGATCCGCTCAAGGGGAACCGAGGCGCCGAAGCTCACGTTGCCGCTTCTGGCATCGCCGGTGATCGCATACTGGCCGCCTTGAGGGTCCTCAAGCACCGCGGTGCTAGCTGCGCCGAGTGCGAGCGTGCCCTCCGTAATCGAGACGGAGATCCGCATCGACAGATCCTCCAGACCCTCTGCCTGGCGCGAACGATTGAGATAGTAGACGCTGCTGGAGATCGCCGCCTCCAGTCCAGCGGACGATACTGCCAGCAGCAG
The DNA here is from genome assembly GCF_025950235.1 of Luteolibacter arcticus. Lineage (NCBI taxonomy): Bacteria > Pseudomonadati > Verrucomicrobiota > Verrucomicrobiia > Verrucomicrobiales > Verrucomicrobiaceae > Neoluteolibacter > Neoluteolibacter arcticus. The sequence continues at coordinate 24,910 of NZ_JAPDDT010000010.1, forward strand.
GCAGGAGAGGACTTGGGGTGAACAAAGCATTGGATGATAGTCCGGACGCCTTAAATTTATGTCAACGCTTGGCAGGGGCGATTGGGGTACGAGATATGGGTATTGACAACCCCATTCAATGACCTCGGCGGGGACTTGGCAAAGCTCCCGGCGCAATTCATCGTCCGCCCATGCTCCGTCTCCTGACCGTCCTCACACTGGCGCTCTCGTCCTGCAGCTCTGCGGGGAAATCCAAAAAGGGAGGAGCTGCCTACCAACCGGAGGAAGGCGACATCCTCTTCCAATCGCTGCCCAATCCGATGGGGATGGATCTGGTGGATGCCATCGAGGGCTCGACCCACTCGCCCTATTCGCACTGCGGCATGGTCTTCCAGGAAGGCGGCAAGTGGAAGGTGATCGAGGCCATCGGACCGGTAAAGATCACGCCGCTGGAAAGCTACATCGAGCGTGGCCGAGGCAAGAAGGTGTGGGCCTACCGACTCGCTGAGAAGAAGCGCAAGCACGTGCCCGCCGCGCTGGCCGCGATGCGCAAGGACATTGGCAAGCCCTATGACCCGCGCTATCGCTTCGACGATCAGGCGATCTATTGCACCGAGCTGATCTGGCGCGGCTGGAAAGCCGCCACCGGCGAGGAACTCGGCACCGCCGTTACCCTCGGCAGCCTGGACTGGAGACCTTATCAACCGGTGATCGAGGCGATCGAAGGCCGCGGCAATCTGCCACTCGAACGCGAGATGATCACCCCGCGGGACATGGCCAAGGCGAAGGAACTCACGCAGGTGTTCCCGGTGGAGGAGTGATGTCACTCAAAGACCGACCAGCGGTGAATCGAGACCTTGGAGCGGAACCAAGGATTATCGACTTGGTCGGGGCGAGCGATGATAACCTTGCCCGGTCCCGGGTCGGACTGAATCCAATCGCCGCCGCCGAGATGAATCATCACGTGATTGCCGCCGCCCGTTACGGCAAGGTCTCCGGGATGAATGAGTGCGGGGTCCAGCTTCCATAACGGCCCCTCGATTCCGGCGGGGCGAGTGAAGCCTCGATACCCTTCACCCATCGCCTTGGCGCTGGTGTCGTACCACCACTGCTCTAGCCACATCCGTGCTGCCCGGCCATTGCCACGCACCGCCTGGTCAAGCAAGGCATCACGCAAGCCCCGCCGCGGCAGCCCGGAGCAATCAATACCGCGCTGACCTTCGCCACCCCAGACATAGCGCGTGCCTTCAAAGCTCCGCATCGAAGACAAGTAGCGGTCTGTTAGCCTGTCCCGGTCCAGTTCCCGGCCCGGCATCACCAGGGGCAGCCCCGCAAGCAATGACAGGCAAAGGAACGCCATCCGCCATGGCTTCCGCTCCCACGCCAGCATCAACAATCCCGCCCACACCACCGCCAAAGCCAACGGCAGGCCGTAGCGAAGCCAACCATTGTGCAACGGTTGCCAGAGCAAGTAGGCCGCCAAGGCACCCGCATAGAGAACAAGCCGGATCGAGAACTTCCGCGACATCCAGACAGCCTCGTCCTGCCAGGCCGAGGCATTCCAGACTCATCCGAAGCTTCACCAAGAATTCACCGCCGCTCCATCCAACCTCCAACGCCCGCCAACAAGTGTAAGTAGTCCCGGCTTCAGCCGGACGAAGCACGTGCAGCGTGCCATCCACCTAAAGCAGAGCGTGCTCGTTCCTTGCCCACCTGAAGCCGAGACACTCACCCTTCCCTTCAAGCCGGCTAGAATTCGGCAACGCCTTTCAACTTGCCCGCGATGGTTCCCCGGCTACGGTAGGGCCTTCATGCATCCGCATCCCGCCAGCCTTGCCCACGATATCACCCGCCTTCCGGCGCGGTGCGGTGGCGGCTGGTGCGCGCACCGGCTCGCCGCCTTCCGGGGCTGAGCGGACAAGCTCTTTGAAACGGGATCCTTCCCGAGCTTGTCCTGCCTTGCGTTCCCTTTGAACCCGCCTCCCGGCCATTGCCGGAAAGGCCCCACCTTGTTTTTTGTTATGAACTCGCTTCGACTGTTCGACGCGGACGGGCATGCCCGACTCCGCCATCTTCTTGATACCACCGACACACCCCGCCCGACGCCGGATCAGCGCAAGCTGCTGGCCGCCTTGTTAGAAGAAAGCTCCATCACCCGGAACCCGGACGAACTCGCCAACCGCATCGCTCCCGGCGACCGGGTCCTGCTGGTTTCTCCGGATGACCCGCGTGACTGGTACGAACTTGAACTCGTGATGCCCCACGACGCCGACGTCGATGCCGACCGCATCTCGCTGCTCACCCCGCTCGGCCTTGCCCTGCTCGGTCAGCGCAAGGGAGCAATCGTCGCGTGGGAAGTTCCCGCCGGGATGCGGGAGATGAAGATCGAATCGATCGTCAAGTTGGCCAGCGCCTTGGCATGAGCATCGTGACGAGGGTGGAGCGCCATCGTTCCATCCTCGCTCACCTTCCCGCCGGCTTCGGCTCATCCGTCTCCGGATCCCAGATCTTCACAAACCCATTCTGCGGCGAAGTCGCCTGGCGGACCAATCCGTTTGCAGAAAGCGCGGAGCCGGTATTGATCGAGTAGCCGCAGCTTTGCAGCGACTGGGCGGTCCAGACGTTGCAAATACGAGGGAAGTAGTAGGAGTAGTTGTCCGGGCAGCGGATCAGGCGACCGTCACCCCAACTCGAGGGAGCCACCGTCTCAGGCGTGCCGTCCGGCCGTTTCGCGGCGCAACCATTGAGGAAGGCGGCGAGCGCCGGACCGCTCGAGCGCGGGACATCGGCAATGAAGACCTTCTGGTGATGGCAGACCTGCTCGACCTTCCAGTCGATGGGGATGATTTCCATCACCGATGGCGAAGGCGTGCAGAGCGCGCGGAAGACCTGGAACGGATTGAGCCAGCGCTGTTGCACATAGGCGGTCTTCTCGCCCCAGCTCATGGTCACCCACTTGGGATTGCCGGTCTCATGCGGCTTCACGTAGCCACTTTCCTCCAGCCATTTCAGGTCGAAGACGAGCGCGGTGTGAAGACTGTCGGAGAGCAGGTAGATCGGCACCGTATCCGCCGAGGCCGCCACCGGCATCGTGCGGGTCTCGACGCGCTGGCGCGACACTTCCGGCACCGGCAAATGCATGGCGCAGGACGCCAGCAGGATCGCCGGCAGCAGCAGGATGAAGCGGAGCAGCGACATGGCGCGGGCGGCAATAGCGTCCCCGGCGGCCTCAATCAAGGCGTGCCGAAGGAGCAGATGTATTCGCAGGGTTCGCCGGCCACGCGGATGGTGAAGCCGCTGTTGCCGGGGACATCGAAGGAATTGCCGGCGGAAATCGCCAGCGTCTCGCTGGTGCCATCGAGCACCACCTCACATGCGCCGGCGGTGATTTCCATCACCTCCGAATCGGCAGTGCCGAAGTGAAATTCACCCGGAAAGATCACCCCGAGCGACTTCTTGCGGCCGTCTGCGAGAATCAAGGAGTGCGAGACGACCTTGCCATCGAAATAGATGTTGGCCTTGGTCGAGACGGTGACCCCGGCGAAGGAAGATGGGAGCATGTTCATGTCAGAGAGTGTCGAAGGGCTTTGCCTTGAGGTAGACGCGTTCGTGAGAACGCGCAAGGGAGGGTGGAGATGGCCCTACCCGCAGCTTCCGCGATATCACCACCGCGCCCACGGAAAATTAGAGGATGTCGAGGAGTTCCACGTCGAAGACCAGCATGCCAGCGGGCGCGCCGGGAGGCGGGTTGGTGCCGTAGGCGAGGTTCGCAGGGATCCAGAAGCGACGCTTCTCGCCGCCCACCATGAGCTGCACGCCTTCGGTCCAACCGGGAATCACGCCATTGAGCGGGAAGTCGATCGATTCACCGCGGACGACCGAGCTGTCGAAGAGTTTGCCGTCCGTGGTCCAGCCGGAATAGTGCACCTCCACCCGGTCCGTCGCCTTCGGGTGACGGGAGCCATTGCCGGGAGACAGGACTTTCGAGGCGAGACCGCTGGCGGTCTTCACGGCATCGGCCGGAGGCGCGGCGACGTCTTCCGGCACCGGCGGGGGCTCGGGAGCCTTCTTGATGTCGAAAAGCTCCACATCGAAGACGAGCATACCCTTCGGCGCACCGCCGCGCGGGTTTTCCCCGTAGGCAAGGTTGGCGGGGATCCAGAAGCGGCGCTTTTCGCCGGTCACCATGAGCTGCAGGCCCTCGGTCCAGCCGGCGATGACGCCGTCGAGCGGAAAGGAAATCGTCTTGCCGCGCTCCACCGAGCTGTCGAACAGCTTTCCGTCGGTGGTCCAGCCGGAGTAGTGGACGGTCACGGTGTCGGCCGGGCCCGGCTTGTCGCTGCCGCTGCCGGCTTCGATGACTTTCGACGCCAAGCCCGTCGGGCTTTGGATGGCATCAGCGGGCGGGGCGGCGACGTCGGCAGGAGCAGCGGGCATGGCGGCGGGAGGGTTGGCCCGTAGCGACGGCCTGTCAATCCGCCGGATCTTCCGATCGTGTCGCCCCTTCCTCAAGGCGGCGGTCAATGAGAAATGGACCGAACGGAATCAGCGAGGCGAGGAAAGCGAGCGCCGACCGTTTGGTGGTCAGCGCCTTGCTTCCCCATGCTTGGAAGATCACCAGCAGGAAAAGCAGGAAGAGCACGCCGTGGATCATGCCCGTGATGCGCACCGCCATGGGCATGTCCGCGATATACTTCAGGGGCATGGCAATGCCGAGCAGGACAAGGAACGAAACGCCTTCCAACATGCCGACGAGGCGGACACGGCCAACAGGATCGCGCAGATCGGGAGCACTCATGACGGGGCCGAGGGGAGCAGCGGGCGCGCCGATGTCAATCGCGCGGAGGATGAACGAGGCACCAGCCACCCAAGGGAAATCCATAAATCGGGTCATAGATAAAAAGAGAACGCCGTTCCTTGTGGATCTGGAACGACGTGTTTAAAACCGCGAGGACCGTTGCAAAATACCTCCCTCCCCGAACTGCGTTTCATGAACTCCCGACTCGTCGCCTGCTCCCTAGGCTTGATCGCCCCGCTTTGCCACGGGGCTGGCTTCCAACTCCACGAACGCTCCGCAGCCGGCCTCGGGCGGGCATTCTCCGGCGAAGCGGCGATGGGAGACGACGCCACGGTGATCGCGTCGAACCCGGCCGGCATGGTCTTGTTAGAAGACGAGTGGTCGTTCGCGATCGGGGCCAGCGGGATCTTTCCCGAGGTGGAGGTCAGCGGGATCTACACGCCGCCTGCGCCCGCGCCACCGGGCACGGTGATCCCCGCCCCTGCGGGCAATGTCTCGGACGACGCCTACCTGCCCTACCTCTACCTCGCCAAGCGGATCAACGACCACCTCAGCTTCGGCTTCGGCGCCTACACCACCTTCGGCCTCAAGTCCGACTATCCCCTCGCCTTCCCGGCGCGGACGATCGCCGATTTCAGCGAGCTCGTTTCCATCAATCTCAATCCCTCGCTCGCCTGGCGGATCAATGATCAGTGGTCAGTGGGTGCCGGCTACGATGCGCTGCATGGCGAGGGCACGCTGGTGGCCAGCCTGCCTTCCACCTTGCCCGCGCTGGATCTGGCTGGCGACGATTGGGGCCACGGCTTCAATGTCGGCGTGCTGTTCGAGGCGACGGAAAGCACACGCTTCGGACTGCACTATCGCTCGAAGATCGACTTGGATCTGGAAGGCCGCGTGATCTCGGTGATTCCCGCGTTCAATGGCCCGGGAACGCTTTCGGTCGAACTTCCCGCGAGCGTGGAATTCAGCGCCGTACATGATTTCAATGACTGGTCCATCCACGGCGACGTGATGTGGACGGATTGGAGCGTTTTCCAAGAGCTCGCACCCTACATCCCCGGTGCACCGGCCCAGCCGCCCGTCACCGAGGAAAACTGGAAGGACTCGTGGCGCTTCGCCCTCGGCACCACCTGGCGGGCGAGCGAAACGTGGACCTTCCGCGCCGGTATCGCGTATGATCGCTCACCGGTGGGCGAGGCAAATCTCACGCTGCGCATCCCCGACGCAGACCGCCTGTGGCTGAGCGCCGGCTTCTCGTGGGAGTTCTCCCCCTGCTGGACGCTCGATTTCGGCTACACCCACATCATGGCCGACGATGTCTTCATCAACGATGGCAGTGCGGCGACGGGCACCTTCCAGGGCAAGGCCTCCGGCAGCGGCGATATCGTCTCGCTCGGCATTTCGGCCGGCTTCTGACCGCTTTTGCCATCGCCACCCCCCGGTTGCCACGCTACGCTCAAAGTCGAATGACACCCCGCGTCAAGCAAACGGCCTCGATCACCATTGGAGAGTTTTTCGAGCGCCATGCGACGGCGTTGTCGCTGACCCTGTTAGGAGAGAAGCACGGCTTCGAGCGGCCGATCAGCGAGCCCGCGCCCAACCGGCCCGGCCTCGCGCTCGCCGGCTTCTTCAGCTACTTCGCGAAGAAGCGCATCCAGGTGCTGGGGAATTCCGAGATCTCCTACCTGAAGAAACTCACCCCACAGATGAGTGCGGAGCGTCTCCGCCGCATGTGCGAGCGCGACATCCCAGGTATCGTCGTTTCGCGCGGCGCGGCGCTTTCCGAGGAGCACATGAAGATCGCGGCGGAGCACCGCATCCCGGTCTTCGGCACCACGCTGGTGACCATGAAGTTCCTCAATGCCGCCACGCTGCGGCTGGAGCACGAGTTCGCGCCGAACGTCACCATGCACGGCTGCATGGTGGACCTGCGCGGCATCGGCGTGCTGATCATCGGCAAGAGCGGCGCCGGCAAGAGCGAGACCGCCATCGGCCTGATCGAGCGCGGCGGCGCGCTGGTCGCCGATGACATGGTGCGGATCAAACTCGTCGGCGGCGAGCTGAACGCCTCCGCCCCCGCCCTTTCCCGCGGCTATCTCGAAATCCGCGGCATCGGCATCGTCAACGTCGCCAATCTCTACGGTCTCGCCTCGATCCGCCCGGAAAAGCGCCTCGATCTGGTGGTCACCTTGATCGCCCACGCCGACCAGAACGAAATCGACCGCCTCGGCCTGCAGCCGAAGTCCTACGAAATCCTCGGCCAACCGGTGCCGCACGTGGAAGTCCCCGTCGCCCCCGGCCGCGACACCGCCCGCATGGTGGCCATCGCCGCACTGGACCAGCAGCTCCGCCGGCTGGGCTACAACATGGCCGATGAGTTCAACCAGCGCTTGCTCCGCCACATGGCGGGAGAGGTGTGATTGGGGAAAAATCATCAATCACCAATCTTTCAATCACCAATCGAAGTGTTTGGAAGAATGACGGCCTCGAGGCAAACGCGCTGCCACTCCTAGGAAAGGACGCCCGCGCTCTCAACAATCCGGTCCGCCGATGGCGATAGCCCTCTCTCTTTCAGGCACTCTGATTGGTGATTGGAAGATTGATGATTGGAGCTTGCGGCCTTAGCCGCCTTCACTCCTCCTCGAACTTCCGCCCGATCAGATCCGCCAGCGCATCGAGCGCGGCATCGGCGTCGGAGCCATCGGCCGCCACGCTGATGACCGATCCGTGGCCGGCGGCCAGCATCATGAGGCCCATGATGCTTTTGCCGTCAACTTCCTCGCCATCCTTCTCAACACGCACTTCCGACGAAAAGCGGCTGGCGGTTTTCACGAACTGGGCCGCGGGACGGGCGTGAATGCCGAGTTTGTTCTGGATAGTGAATTCGCGCTGCGGCATCGGGATGGATCGTATCGTTCGGGACGGGCGGAGCCTAGGAGGTTGTCCCCCGTCCTTCCAAGGGATTTTTTCACTCCGGGCGGCCACTCTAATTTTTGTTCTTTGAAGGATGCCCTCATCCTCACAGCATCGGCCGAGAAACGCCGATGCCCGACAAACAGGAAACCGTGCTTCAAGGCACCCCCGTATCACCGGGGATCGGGATCGGCCCGGTGCATGTCGTGGCCCGCGGGTTCTCCGCGCCCGAGGTCTACGAGATTTCCGAAAAGGACGTCCCCGCCGAGCAGGACCGCTTCAAGGCGGCACTGGAGGAAACCAAGATCCAGCTCGATGAACTACAGGAGCGCATCAAGGCGATCTCCGGCGAGGAAGAGAGCCGGATCTTCGAGGCTCACCTGATGGTACTGGAGGACCGCGCGATGCTCGGCCGCGTGGCCGAGGCCATTTCCACCCGCCGCCAGAATGCCGAATTCGCCTTCTACGCGGTGATGCAGCATTTCCTGGAAGCCATGCGCCGGGTGCCGGACCCGTATTTGCGCGAGCGCACCGCGGATCTGGAAGACGTCTGCCAGCGCGTGCTGCGAAATTTCCGCGAGGAAGAAGTGCCGCGCCACGCCGAGCCAGACGAGCAGCACATCCTGGTCGCCTACGATCTCACGCCGTCCGACACCGCTGCGATCAACCGCCGCCACGTGCTCGGCTTCGCGACCGAACTCGGCAGCGTGAACTCGCACACCGCCATCCTCGCCCGCTCGCTCGGGCTGCCGGCGATCGTCGGCGTCGAGGATGCCGTGCTCGACATCCGCACGCTCACCCCGGCGATCCTCGACGGCTACTCCGGCCGGCTGATTCTCCACCCTTCCGAGGAAACGCTGGCCCGCTACCGGGAACTGCAGGACCGCAAGGAACAGGTTCGCCGCGACCTCGAAGCCCAGCGCGACGAGGACACTACGACCACCGACGGCCGGGCCATCACGCTTTCCTCCAACATCGAGTTCCTCGACGAAATCGCTTTCGTGCAAAAGAGCGGCGCGAAAGGCGTGGGCCTCTACCGCACCGAATTCCTGCTGCTGGATGGCGAGGAAATGCCGGGCGAACTCGAGCAGTCGGAAGCCTACACCCGGCTCGCCAAGGCGCTGGCACCCCACCCGGTGATCATCCGCACGCTGGATGCCGGCGGTGACAAGCTGCCGGTCGAGCCGCTCACCGAACCGGAACCAAATCCTTTCCTCGGCTGGCGCGGCATCCGTGTCTCGCTCGATCGGCCCGGCATGTTCAAGGAGCAGCTCCGCGCCATCCTGCGCGCCAGCGCCCATGGCAAGCTCGCCGTGATGTTCCCGCTGGTGTCCGGCCTGGGCGAAGTGCGCCGGGCCAAGGCCTACCTCCGGGAGTGCATGGACGAACTGTCCAGCCAAGGCGTGCCCTTCGACGAAAAGCTCGAGACCGGCGTGATGATCGAGGTGCCCAGCGCCGCCGTCATCGCCGACCTGATCGCGCCTGAGGTCGATTTCTTCTCCATCGGGACCAATGACCTGATCCAGTACACCGTGGCGGTGGACCGGGTGAACCACCACGTGGCCGAGCTTTACCGCCCGACCCATCCGGCCGTGGTGCGCCTGATCAAGCAAACCGTCGATGCCGCGGCGAATGCCGGCATCTGGACCGGGGTCTGCGGGGAAATGGCCGGCGACATCCGCCTCACACCGCTGATGCTGGGACTCGGCGTTCAGGAATTGTCGGTCGGCCCGCACCAAGTGCCGCGAGTCCGCCGGGCGATCCGGGCGCTCAGTCACGCCGAGTGCGTGGAGATGGCGAACCTCGCCCTCAAGACCGCGCTGAGCCCGGAAATCATGAATGCCACGGTCGGTCTCGCGCGGAAGTATTACCCGGAGCTGCTCGATTAAGGGCAACCCGGACAGGCCAGCACTTTTTTCGGACGCCGCGGGCCTTGGAGTGCGGCGACTCGTCGCCGCTTTCAGGAGCGAGGCTTGCCGAGCAGGGTCAGCTGCCTTGTCGGCAGTTTTGCCTACTCGCCATACCCCCGATTTCTGTGATCCTGCGGACGGCTTTTCTTTCCTGAACCGCAATGCGCCGCATCTTCACGTGCCTTCTCTTCGCCTTCGCCACCGCAGCGGCGGAAATTCAGGTAATCCCACGCCCCGTGGACGTCCGCGAAACGGACACACGCCTGCACCTGACGAAGGGTGCCACGGTCCAGCTCGCCGACACGAAAACCAAGGACCTGGTGCTGGCCACGCTGTCGGAAGCCGCCGGCTTTCCGCTGGTCCCCGCTCTGGCGAGCAAGCCGGGCTCGATCCAGTTCCTGCCTGCCACTACCCTGCCCGACCGCATTCCCGTCCCGAAGGGCGAGGGCTACGTGATCCGCATCACCGGAGAGGGGGCCAATGTCCACGCCGCCACCCCTGCCGGGCATTTCCATGGCCTGCAAACGCTGGCCCAACTGATCCGCTCGGGCGAACGCGACGGCCAAGGGGCCATCAGCCTGGGCGGCGCGCAGATTCTTGATGCCCCGCGGTTCGCCTGGCGTGGCTTCATGCTCGATGAAAGCCGCCATTTCACCGGCGAGGCCGGGGTGAAGCGGCTGCTCGATGGCATGGCGCGCTACAAACTCAACCGCCTGCACTGGCACCTCACCGACTCGGCCGGCTGGCGGATCGAGATCAAAAAGTACCCGAAGCTCACCACCATCGGCGGCCGCGGCAACGAAAGCGATCGATCGGCAGACGCGCCGGCCCAGTTCTACACGCAGGAGCAGATCCGCGGGATCGTCGCCTACGCCAAGGAGCGCCACATCACCATCGTTCCCGAAATCGACATGCCCGGCCACGCCGATGCGGCGGTGCTCGCCTATCCGGAGCACGACGGCGGGGGCTTCCTCCAGAAGGGCAACAAGGACAAGTGGCCGCACTTCACCTTCAATCCCGCTAAGAAGGAGACGCTCTCCTTCCTCGATGACATCCTCAAGGAAGTCGCAGCGCTGTTCCCGGAAGCGGGCGTCATCCATGTCGGCGGCGATGAGGTCCACTTCGGCTGGCATGAGTGGCCCAAGCTGCAGGAAGTGCAGGCGCTGATGAAAAAGGAGCGGCTGAAGGACCTGGCCGCGGTCGAGACTTGGTTCATCCGGCGCATGTCGATGACGATCAATGGACTCCGCTTCCAAACCGGCGGCTGGGACGAGATCGCCTCCCGCGACCTTCCCCGCGACAAGTCCTTGGTTTTCTGGTGGCGTCACGACAAGCCGCAGGTCCTCCACGACGCGCTCAAGAACGACTACTCCGTGGTGCTGTGCCCTCGCCGCCCCTGCTACTTCGATTTCGTGCAGCACGACTCGCACAAGGTCGGCCGCCGCTGGGGTGGCTTCAATCCCCTCTCCGAAGTCTACGCCTTTCCCGCCGCGCTGAAGCTCTCCGCGGCCGATGAAAAGCAAGTCCGCGGCATCCAAGCCTGCTTGTGGACGGAAACCGCCGTCACCCAAGCACGCCGCGACTTCCTCATCTGGCCCCGGTTGGTCGCATTGGCAGAGGCGGCATGGACGCCGGACTCGCGGAAGGATTTCTCCACCTTCGAGCAACGCCTGCCGGCCGAAATCGAATGGCTGCGGGCCAAGGGCATCAAGCCCTACGACCCATCCGCAAACTCACCCGAAATCGGCGACCTGGGAGCCAAGCCGGAGTATCCCGACAAGGCCGAGTGAACTGGGAACGCGGAATTTATTCCGTCCCACTGGTCACTTCTGCCGCTGCTGAAGCTCCTGCATGCGGTTCTGCACCCGCTCCGCCACATTCTGCGGCAGCGAGTTCTGACTGATCCACTGCGAGGCGGCGGCGTAGTCGCGGCGCAGCCAGCCATCGAGCATGCGGCCGTACATCCGCTCCTGCTGGTTCTCGTTGGAAACCTTGCCGATGTAGTTCACCGCGATCTCCGGCGCTTCGCCGAAGGAGTGCCAGACGAACTGCTCGTAAACCCGGTCGTTCGCATCGCCTGCATTGGCGTCGAGGAAGGCCGCGGCGGCTTGTGGATCCTTCATCGCCATGCTGTTGGCTACCCCGCGCAAGGCATTGCTGCGGATATCCCCGGCGGGAAGACCCTTGTAGTAGGCCACCGCCGCATCCTTGTCCTGATCCATCCAAGTGGTGATCACGTCGTCCATCGTGCGGTCGGCAGCTTCGCCCGGATTCTGCATCAGCCAGGCGGCAGTGCCGGCCGGGTCCTTGGCCGCGAGCGACTCGGCGACACGCGCCATGGCTCCTTGCTTCAGGCCATCGTCGGCCATGGCGGCGGCCCAGGCCTTGGCTGCATCCGGGCCTTGGGCGAGAATGGTTGGCAGCAGCACGCCAAGCGCTTCGCCGCGTTCTTCAGAGAAAGGCATGCCCGCGAGAAGCTGCGACGCACGCGCCGGATCGGTGGAGGCGATTCCTTGGATCACGCCGATCATCCACGGATTACCTTCATCCTCCGACGCTTCGTGATTTTGCTCTGCCCAGCGGATTGCTCCTTCCGGATCGGTGGCGGCCCAAGACGTGAGGATGGTGTTGCGTGCGAAGCGGTTGCCGGTATTCGCGCTGGCGTATTCCAAGGCCTGCAGCGGATCCGTCTTTGCCCACGCGCTGAGCAGCATCGAGTACTCGGTCATCCGGCTCTCGGTCATCCCGAGCGAGCGAAACGACGCGATCACGGACTCAAATTCGGACGGGTCGATGGAATTTACGAAATCCAGCCACGCCTTGCTGCGCTCGATCGGGTCGGTGGTGCGCATCAGCGCTTCCATTTTCGCGAGCGCCTCCTCCCCCCGGACCGTGCTGTTCTTTGCGGCGACGCGCTCGGCTAGGCTGCGGCGCGAAGAGCCGTTCTCGCCTGCTTCTCCCATCCCGCCGCGCTCGGAGAGCTTGGTCGGCATGGCACCGTCGGAATTTCCCCCTGCGGTGGCACCTGCCGAACCCGGGGCGGTCATGCGACCGGCGATGAAAGCTCCGGCGCTGGCCACGACAAGGGCCCCGGCGACGGCGAGGTTGCGATTTTTCGAACTCATGAAGAAGTGAAGGATAAACGCCGCACAGCGCGGAATTCGTTTGTTGGCGGCACAAGAGCACCGAATGGCCGGCGATTCCAGCGCCATTCCCTGGCCGGATTCCACTCAAGGCACCCCCTATCCCTTCGGCGTGATCCCCGGGGGGTGCACGATGATCCGGGCCTCCGGATTGTCCCGCAGGTAGGCGAACGCCCAGCCGAGCAGCACCGACAGGCGGTTGCGGAAGCCGATCAGGAACGCGATGTGGATGAAAAGCCAGGCGCACCAGGCGAGGAAGCCGCGCATCCGCATCTTGCCGGCCTTCACCACGGCGTGATTCTTGCCGATGATGGCCATGAATCCCTTGTCGTAGTAGTAAAACTGGTCCCTTGGTCGGCCGTCGGCCTGCGCTTTCAGCAGCTTCGCGATGTGGCGGCCCATCTGCGTGGCGGCGGGGGCGAGGCCGGGGACGGGTTTGTCGTCGCCGTCATTCATCCGCACCAGGTCACCTGCCACGAAAACATGCGGCAGCCCGGGCAGCGACAGGTCGGGATTCGGGGTCACTCGCCCGGCCCGGTCGGCCAGCGGCACGCCAAGCATGGCGGTCAGCGGGTTCGCCTCGACGCCCGCGGCCCAGATGATCGCCTCCGACTCAAGCTGGGTGCCATCGGTGAAATGCAGGCGTCCGTGCTGCACGTCATCGACCCGCATTCCGGTCCAGACTTCCACTCCCAGCGTTTTCAAGCGCTGGCGGGCGTATTCGCTCTGGTCCTCGTCGAAGGCCTCCAGCACCCGCGCCGAGCCTTCGATCAAGATCACGCGCAGCGTTGAGGTGTCGATCCGGCGGAAATTCGACTTCAGCGAGCGGTGGACTAAGTCCGCAAAGGCGCCCGCCAACTCCACCCCGGTAGGTCCACCACCGACGATAGCCACGGTCATCAGACGCTTGCGCTCGACCTCGTCGGTGCTCAGTTCGGCGCGCTCCAGATTCGATAGCACGGTGCGCCGGACCGCCTGGGCATCAGCCAGCGATTTCAAACCGAGCGTGTGCTGCGCCCATTCCTTTTTCCCGAAGAACGAGGTCTGCGCGCCGGCGGCAAGCAGCAGGTAGTCGAACTCATAATGCGTGCCCGAGCTGCCCGCGGCAGTCTTTGCCACCGTATCGAGCGCGGTGATCTCGTCCATCAGCACCGTCACATTCGGCGCGTCGGCCAGGATCTGGCGGATCGAGCGGGCAATATCCGGCGCGGCCAGCGACGCGGTCGCCACCTGATAAAGCAGCGGCTGGAACAGGTGGTGATTGGTCCGGTCCACCAGCGTCACGGAGAAGCGGGAATCGCCGGCCAGCGTGCGTGCGCATTCGAGGCCTGCGAAGCCTCCCCCGATGATCAATACCCGGCTTACCTCCTTGTTCGTGGCTGCCATGCCACGAAGTTCGCAGCTTCCCGCCGGATTGCAATGGGAGCTTGTGAAAAATTTCACAAGCTCGTATCCAACTTTACATCAACAACTTTCGATCAAACTCTATCTGCCATTGGGCACCAATGCCTGCCACTCTCCGCTGAGCAGTTCGGTCAGGCTGACGACACCCCGCACCCCGTCCCGCGAAGATTCCCCGGAGGGAGTGACCTGCGCGACGACCAATCCGGCGGCTAAGGCGGCGGCGACGCCATGGCGGCTGTCTTCAATCGCCAGGCAGCGCGTGGGGCCGATTCCCAAGCGTCGGCAGGCGAGGAGGTAGAGGTCCGGCGCAGGCTTGCCCGCGACCACCTCATCTCCGGCGGCACGAATGGTGAAGTAGCGGGCCAGTCCCGAAGCATGGAGGCAGAGGTCGATGTCCTCCCGGTCGCTGGAACTGGCGAGAGCGACCGGCACTCCGGCTTCCAAAAGCTCTTCAAGGAGCCCCGTGACACCCGGCAAGGGTGTGGGTGGCTCCTCATGGATGAGAACGCGCCATTCCTCCCGCCAACCCGCGCGGAAGCCCGCCAGGTCGAATCCCGACGGGGCCTTGGCCGCGAGGTAGTCCTCGATGTCATCATTCGAGCGCCCGATGAGCTCGCGGAAATACTCCTCCGTCGTCAGCTCGCCGCCTTGGCGGGCGAAGGCCTGCCGGTAGGCCCGGCAATAAACCGGCTCCGTGTCGAAGAGCGTGCCGTCCATGTCGAAGACCACGGCCCGCTCCGCGACATGGGTGGCGGGGGCGTCCGAGGCGGCGCGAAAATCGCTCGGTCGCTGGCCGGTCTCCGCCAGGAAAAAGCGGCTCAGCTCGTGGGCGGAACCGAATTGCATGCGGCGCGCGATTTCCGCCAGCGTCAGCGACGGATCGCCTAACAAGTGCTTCAGATGCCGCACCCGCACCCGTTGGATTTCCTCCTTGGGCCCATGACCGAGGGCAGCAGCGAAGCGCTCCTTGATGGTGGTCATGGAAAGCGAGGTGAGATCGGCGAGCTCAGCCACGCGGACCGCCTCGTGTGGTGCCCGCAAGCGGATATGGCGGACCAGTTCGCGGATCTCCGGATCGGTAATAGCCAGCATATCACTGGATTCGCGCGGCACCACCCGGCCGACCGGAACAATCCGCGCACCGGGCTCGACGGTCTCTCCCACCATCTGTCGCCGCAGGAGCTCCGCCGCCTGCCGACCGATCTCGCGCGCCGGGTGCTCGATGCTGCTGAGCGCCGGAAAGGTCGCGAAGCAGTAGTTGGGATCGTCGCCATAGCCGATCACCGCGAGCTGCTCCGGCACCTGCCGGCCTAGCATATCCGCCGCGCGCAGCACCACGGCAGCAAGCGAGTCATCGGCGACGAAAAGGCCAGAGGGTTGCGGCAGGCTTTCGAGAAACGCCATGACCTCGGTCTGCACCTCGCGCCAGCCGTGCGACTCCCACAGCGGACGCCCGCGCAAGTAGTGGACCACCGGCTCGTGCTGATACTCCAGCAAGCCGGCGCGGAATCCTTTCAGACGTTGCCGGGCATAGACCCGCAGGCCGGGCGCGAACTGCTCCTCACGGTAAAACGTTTCGCCGCGGGCTAGGAAAGCGAAGTGCGCCAACTGGCACTCGATGAGATGGCGCGCCGCGAGACGGCCGATCTCGGGATTGTCCGGCACCACCCGCGGGTAGCCGAGATCCGGCCCTTCGGTGCTGGTCAGCACCACCGCCATTCCCCGCTCACGGTAGCTGGCGAGCTCGCGTTCGGTGGCGCGGAAAAGGATCAACCCGTCGCCCCGCCAATCCTTGTCGATCTTCACCGCCTCCATCTCGCCGAACGAGTCGTTCTCGGTGATCAACCGCCACGATTCATGGCCCCGCATGAAATCCACCACGCCGCCGATGGTGCCCGGCCCGACCGCCGACCATTGGGGGAAGCGAACTCCTACGAGGTGTCTTGAAGTGGGAAACATCGGATTGGACTGCTAGCGCATCGTAGCCGCGGCGCGATCCAGTCGTCCATTGGATCCTCACAGCGGGAAGTCGCTCCCGCTCCGATAGCAGACGGCCACCGCAAAAGTCACGCCGACGGCGAAAATGTCCCCTCCGCCGCCGAAAGTGCCACTCCCTGACACACCCCCATCGGAACTCGCCAGCTCAGTATCCCAGCTCCCGGCCGAGTGGACTGTCCAATGGCACACCATCCGGGATGCCGAACTGTTCCGGATGGCGGGTCCAGCGCCCGACAGCTCCCGCTTGCACGGGCTCCCTCACCTCCGCGTAGGTGGGGGAATAAACCCCGCGTTCCGCCGCCCGCAGGCGATAGTCCGCCACCTGCGGCGACTCCGGCAGCCCCAGGAAATCCAGCACCTCCCGCGCCACCTCGCCATGGTCGGCCACCAGACGCTCGTAGCGGATCTCCAAGAAGCCTTCGTCCAATAGGTCGCGCAGGCGCAGCCAGATTTCCATGCAACGCGAGAAGCAGTGCCAGGACTGTCCCCACTCGAGGAAATGGACCGAGACGTTGTTGACCGGCAATTCCTGCATGAAGCAGGACAGCAGCACGTCCTTCGGCTCGCGCAGGCAAAAGAGCACGCGGCCCTCCGGCAGCACGTTGAGGAAATGGCCGAGCAGTGGGGTGAGCGCGGGGTTTTTATCGATCAGCACGCGATCGCCGAGCGGCCCCACATTGCCCTCGTGCAGCCGCCAGTAACGTTCCGCCAGACGCTTGGACTGGGGCGGCTCACTCCAGTCCGGCGGCCCGGCCCTGTGCGAATCCCATTGCGGCGCGATGATGAAGTCGCTGAAAACCGGTGCCTCGCTGGAGACCACCACCCGCTCGTGGCTTCCGAGGATGACCTCCAGCAACGTCGTTCCCGAGCGCGGAAAACCGGTAATCAATCCCAGCGATTGGGCGCTGCTTCCCTGCCGCTCCCGCCAGCTCCGCAAGTTCTCCCGGGTCAAGGTACGGACTTGCTCCAGCAACCCGTCCAAGGATCGCGTGCTTTGTTCCAAGGTGGCGCGGTGGGCGGCCAGCAGCGGCTGCTTGGCCAAGCGCAGCGCCGGAAATACCTCTGCGAAACGTCCGAGTTTCTGGCAACACGCGGCCCGCGCATAGTGAACGGCACTGGCCATGGAGTCGTCACTCGCACCTCTCTCTAACAAGAGTTCCAAGGCCGTGAGCGACTCTTCGGCATTCTCCGCGCGTCGGCTCATCAGCTTGGCCCGGAGCAACTGCAATTCGGGCAGCGGCCCGAATCGCTGGAGCCCTTCCGTGAGCATCTCCTGCGCTTCGTCGGTTCGCCCGGCGCGATCGAGTGCCACCACCAGACCGGCGATGTGAGGCGCTTGCGCTTGGCCCGCTGCGCGCACCCGCTCGAGAAACTCCAGCGCGAGGTCGTAGCGACGCATTCCCAGCAGGCAATTCGCCGCCGCCTGATCCACGGCAGCCGCCGGACCCACGCGGCGCGCGGTGCCAAACGCCTCGGCCGCCCGGCACCCCTGCCAGGTCAGCGCCAAGGCTTTGGCGTAATCGACCCATGCCACGGCGGTCCGGGTCCGCAGCGCCAATTGCCGGAATTCCCGCAGTGCTCCGTCATGGTCCCGGCGTTCCCAGAGTTGGACGGCTTTGCGGTTCATCGTGGGTGCGTTGCTTGGGGAGGCGGCGATGCGCTCGCCCCGGCGATACGCTCACCGAGATCGGGACTTCAATCAATTCTTCCCCGCGGCGGCGCGGCTTCTTGATCGGCAGCGAACTGTCACCGCCCACGCCCGCCAAGCGCCGAAAATGTCCCCTTCGCCGCCGATAGTGCCACTACCCCAAACCCACCGCCTCCCCCGACTATACGGTTCATCGGGTGGGCAATTCATGCCTTCCGGAAGACCTCAATCCTCCTTCAATGAAAATCACACTCTTGAAATGGTGCCGCCTCGCGGCCATGGGCCTCGCCGGCCTCGCCATGTGCCACGCTCTCCAAGCCGCCGAACTGCTCAACGGCGGCTTCGATAACGGGAAGACCAACTGGACCGGCACCTTCAAAGCCGGCAACGCGGGCGGCAACGGTTGGGGTACCAACTACTTCAGCAACAGCTACCCCACCGACAGCACCTTCGCCACTAGCGTGGATAGCACGATCAAGCAGACCCTCAGCGGTGCGGCCAATACCTTCGTGGAAGGAACGACCTACACCTTGAGCATGTCGATCTTCGGCGCAAACAACTGGGCCACCGGAGCCCCGGTCCTGTGGAGCCTGGGCTTTACCGCCGACGGCAGCCTGCTGGCGACCGACCATTGGTTCTCCGAAGAATTCAGCGCCTCAACCGTAGGAGCCGGAAATGGCGGCACCATCCCCGACGACCACATCACCACCGTCGGTCCCGGCAGCACCGGCTTGAGAACCGTGACCTTCAGCTATACCGCCACCGCCGCGGACGTCGGCAAGGTGATCGGCGTCCAACTCGGGGGGAACACCCAAACCAAATACACCCTGGCTGCGGGCGCTCCCACGCCGGGCGCGTACTATGGAATGATGGACAGCGTCACCTTCAGTTCGAGTTCTGCCAGTCTAAGGACTTTCACCAGTGATCTGGAAGTGCTCGACGGTAACGGCTTCTATCTCAACTGGTCCATCGAGAAACCGGAGCTAATCGGCACCCTGACCCTCAATAGCGGCAGCGGTCCACTCGATGTGAAGCCCGATACCGATCTCGAAACCGGCGAAGGATTCATCTTCGTGAATCCAACGGTGGCGACCACCTACACGCTCCTCCTGAATGGTTCACAACAGGGTCAGGTGACGGTGCATGCCGGCAAGGCACTCACTCTCACCAAGACTGCCCGGGTCGCCATTGCCCCTTCCTACCAGGTCACCTTGAACTGGAGTGTCCAACCCGTCGGTGCATCGGTCAGCCTGTCGGACGGGTTCTCCTCCATCGACGTGACCGCCGACACCGACCCCGAAACCGGCCTCGGCTCGAAGCAGGTCACGGTGCCCAACCCTTCGACGATCTTCACCCTCTCGGCAAACGGCAGCCCGCTGGTGGTCAGCACCCGTGTCCTGCGCGAGACCAGCAACACGGCGGCCTTCTCCATCAACTCGGCATCGATTATAAACGGACAGCCCATCACCGTCACCTGGACCGGGGCTGCCGCAGCAGAGAAAGACTGGATCGGGATCTATGCAGTGGGCGAAACCCCGGGCATCGAATACGCGGACGCTTGGAACTATCTCAGTGGCAATAGAACCCCGGCTGCCGGATTTACCGACGGTTCAATGTCCTTCACCCTGCCCGTGGGGGACTACTACGCCGTGCTGTTGCTCAATGATGGCTATGACATCGCCCAAGGGCCGATCTTGTTCAGCGTTGTCGAGCCGCCGCCGGTGGATGAGCCGATCAAGGTCACCTCGATCAACAAGGGAGCCAACAGCGTGTCCTTGGTTTGGGAATCAAAGGCGGGCGTTGCATATGACATCTACGCCTCCGACAGCCTGCAGGGTGATCCCTTGGTCGACTGGGACGAAGTGAGCCTCGCGCTTCCATCCGACGGTGATGACACCACGGACTTTACGGAGACCTTCGAGTCGGGCGCGCCGGGCCGCCGCTTCTACAAAATCTACGAGGTGCCCGCCACTCCCTGAAGATCGCCGCCTTTCGCAGGACATTTTCTGGAACCGAGGTCGACCGGGCCGCTCCGCCATCTGCGGAGCGGCCCATTCTTCGAAAATGCCCGGCCATCCGTCGAATTCGCCCTCTCTGCAAAATCCAAATCTTCCCACACGCTCTTTGTCGTGAATCGTTCCCAGTTCCTCCGTCTTTCCACTGTCGGTGCCGCCGCCTTCGCCTTCCGACCCCGCTGGGCGATGGGTGCCATCAACTACGATTTCCAAGGCACCCCGGCCGGGCTACGGCCCTACCTCCAGACCCCGCGGCCGGACTCGGTCTGGGTGTCCTGGTGGACGGATGCCAACACACAAACCCACGTCGATTTCGGCACCTCCGCGGGTGCGCTGACGCAAACCGTCAGCGGGACGGTGAATGCGATGGGCACGAACTATCGCTACCACAGCGTGCGGCTCACGGGACTCCAGCCGAACACCTATTACTACTACAGGGCTCGTACTGAGAACGTCACCTCGGAGGTCTTCCGCTTCCGCACGCCGAAGGCGATCGGCACGGCGACCGGGAAGTTCCGCGTGATGGTCATCGGCGACAACCAGATCATCGATCCGGAGCAGCGCCGCTACGAACGTCTCGTCGAACGCGCCAAGAAGAAGGTGGAGGACCTCTATGGCGCGCCGATCGAGGAGGCGATCGATCTCGTGCTGATGCCCGGCGACCAGGTGGACGTCGGCACGCTGGAGCACTACCGCCATTTGCATTTCAAGTTCTGCGGCTGGATCTCTCCCAACGTGCCGATCATGACCACGATCGGCAACCACGAGACCTACAGCGATCCGGGCCTCGCGAATTACAAGGCGATCTTCCGCTACGATGACCTGACCTGCCTCGGCGTCACCAGCACGGATCCCGAGGTCTACTACGCCTATCAGCTCGCGAACATCGCCTTCGTCCACACCTCCAGCGAGCACACCACCGCGGCCCAAACGACCTGGGTGCAGAACGTCGTCAACGCGGCCAATGCCGCGCCCGGCCTCGATTGGATGATCAGCCTCTGCCACCGCCCCTATCAGGCGGAGCAATACATCGGCGACATCTCCAACTGGCTGCGCACCACCGCCATGCCGGTGCTCGCGCAAACGCAGAAGCACGTGCTGAACATCGGTGCGCACCATCACCTCTACGCACGCGGCCAGACGCGCGAGTGGCCGGTCTATCACATCATCTCCGGCGGCAGCGCCTGGGACCAGTTCTGGGGCCAGTCGACCGAGTCGAACTACGACGATGTCCAGAAGACCATCGCCCACTGGTCATGGCAATTGATCGAGTTCGACCTCGATGCCCGCACCATGGACGTCCGCTGCTTTTCCGAAGCCAACGTGCGTTTCCCCACCGCGACCCGCTGGTCGTACAACAGCCGGCTGGTGGACCAGTTCGCCCGCAAGCTCGGTGTCACCGCCGCCCCGCAGAAGCCGTCATTGACCAATACCTTCAGCGCTCCCGTGGCGCTGCCGGTCGAACTCACGAGTTCGCCCTACCAGACAGCGAGCAGCGAACCGATGAACAGCACCTGGTTCCAGGTCGCCGCGGACGCTGGCTTCACCAATCTCAAGATCGACCGCATCCGCGACGTGGAGAATCTCTACGGCGACACCGGCGCGCCGCTGTATGAACCGGTGAACACGCATGCCGGCGTGGATATCCTGCGCTTTACAATCGCCACCTCGGGACTGCCGAATGGAACCTACCACGCCCGGGTCCGCCACCGGGACACGAACACCTTGTGGTCATCATGGTCGAACGCGGTGAGCTTCACGATCCAAGGCAGCGTCGCCGCGGATGCGAAGCTCACGCTTCAGAAGACCGTCTATCCTCCCAACGAGAACATCGGCGTCGCCTTCGAGAACGGCGCAGGCCACGTCAGGGACTGGATCGGCATCTATCAGAAGGGCCAGACACCGGGGCCCACTGGCTCCACCACTTGGTACTATCTCAACAACACCACCGGCGCTCCCGGGACGGCGATCCGCAACGGCTCGCTGAACTTCACCCACGACCTGCCCGTCGGCGAATGGTTCGTGGCCTTCTTCACGGCAGACGGCTACACCGAGATCGCCCCGCGCGTGCCCTTCTACGTGGGCAGCATGGTGACGCTCACTGCCACCGAGGAGGCCTACGACGAGGGCGAAACCGCGCGCATCAATTTCACCGGTGCTCCCGGTGGAGCGCAGGACTGGATCGGCATCTATCAGGTCGGCACCAGTCCCGGCTCGACGGAGGCCGTGACATGGCAACGCGCCGGCCAAGCCGCCGGCTTCCGCGATTTCACCGCACTGGCGAAGGGCTACTACTACGCCGCCTTCATGGTGAACAACGGCTACCAGGAAATCAGCACGCGTGTTCCATTCTCGGTTGGCACGCTGATTTCCACCGTCAGTATGGAATCCGCGCAGGTCCAGCAGGGCAGCGACTTCAACGTGAACTTCAGCAACGGCCCCGGCATCCCCAAGGACTGGATCGGGATTTTCAAGGAAGGCGAGGTCCCGGGAGTGAACGTGCTCACTGCCTACATCTACTTCGCCGGCGCCACTTCGGGCAGCGTGACCTTCCATCTGCCGGAGCTCCCGCCGGGCAACTACTTCCTGGCGATGTTCACGAACGACTCCTACACCGAAGTCTCCAACCGCGTGACTTTTAGCGTCGTGGGAAAAGCTCCCCTTGAGTTCGAGCAGGCCGAGCTTGAGGGAAATCAGATGCGCCTGCGCTGGAAGTCGGAGCCGGGAAAGACCTACAAGGTCCAGAAAAGCGACCTCGTGAACGGCTGGTCCGACGTGCGCAGCGTCACTGCCACCGCCACCAGCCATGAGGAATTGGTGCCCGTGAATCTTGCCACCGAACCGAAGTGCTTCTTCCGCGTGACCGACGAGTGATTCACGAGCCGGGAGCTAGCTTCGCGCGGCCGAGAAAATAAACCGAGGCCGCTAGTAGCAACGGCAGCCCGCCAATGGCGAGCCACAGGCTGAAGTCACGGAAGAACTCCAGCCGGCTCGCCTCGCCGGCAAACACATCGCGATAAAGCATCATCCCCACCGACCCGGAGTAGCCGAGCGCATCGGCCAGATAGATCGCAAACACCGCCGTCCCCGAAAAGCGGGTGGCGGCGATGATGCGGTCGAAGAGCACGCTGCCGAAGGGCACGTAGGTCAGGTAAGCACCGAAGCCGCCCGCCATCATCCAGGTTTCGCCACCGATCTTCCCGGCGCGGAACATCAGCGTCGAAGCGCCGAGCACCACCATCCCCGAGATCATCAGCAGGCATACCGTCGCCAGACCGCGGCGCGCGCCCTTCACGAGAAAGGCCAGCCCTAACAGCAGCATCACGCCGAACGCCACCGGCCGCTCGGTCCTCGAAAACGCCGCCGCATCGGCAATGCCCATTTCAGCGAAAAGGTCGGATTGATAGCTGTCACGAAAATCCCGGTAGGCGGTGAGGAACAGGTAAAAGAAGCAGAGCAGGATCAGCCCCGGCAGGAAGCGCTTGGCGAAGGCCAGCCGCTCACCGCGATTCATCACCTGGCGGCGGGCGCGCAGCATCTCATCCTCCGCGGAGGGTGGCGGCAGCAGCGAAAGCAGCCCGACCGATGCCGCGAACGGAATTACGAACAGGGCACCGGTGGTGAAAGGCATCCAGTACTCGGCCACGCCTTTCTCCAGCAGCCACGCACCGATCCGTTTCACCTCGCCGCTGGCGAGGATGTACGAGCAGGACAGCGCCGCGAGCAGCAGCTCGGAGACCTTCCTGCCCTCAAGATAACGCACCACCAGCCCCCACACCACGCCGAGCGGCATGCCATTGAAGAACAGTGCCACGGGCTTCCACCCGACCGGCAACACCGCGAACCCGAGCAGCGCGAGCCACGAGACGCCGATGCACGCGAGCAAGGCACCGCCGAGCCGGGCGCGCGGCAGCTCCGAGCAAAACTTGACACCGGCGAACTTCGAAACGCAGTAGCCTAGCACCTGGGCGATCAGGAAGATGGTCTTTGCCTCAATGAGCCGGCCCGCAATGGCGACCTGGAGTTGGGCACCATCATACCCCGCAGCGGCGAACGGCCGCCGGAAGGCATACATGCAATAATAGCACGAAAACGCCGCTAGCGACGCGAAGACCGTGAAGAGCAACTGATTCCGCTCCAAGGAAGATCGCAGCTTCGTAACGGCCATTCGCAGGAACTCTGATCGTTACGCCCAGTGTCGCCAATCCTCCAATTCGGGCGAAACTGCCCCGACGGTCCGCTGGCGTTCGTCCCCGCCAATTGATTTGGACCCGACGGGGAATTCCCACCCTTTGAAAACCGCTTGTGAAAATTTTCACAAGCTCGCAATTCCATGCCTTCCATAAGGTTGCGTAAAACCCCGGAGTGCCTGTTTAATCAATCGTTTGACACCCCGGGGGACCGGCACAAGGTTCCCGGCATGAGCGCAGTTGCAGGAGATTCCAAGGTCGCCACCAAGCAGCGTTTGATCGAAGCCGCGGAGGAATTGTTTGCCGACGAGGGCTTCGACCGGGTCTCGGTCCGCGACATCACCACCAAGGCCGGCGCGAATGTGGCGGCCGTCAATTACCACTTCGGGAGCCGCGAGGGACTGATCGCCGTGGTGCTGACCCGCTACATCAATCCGGTCAACGAGGAGCGCCTCGCCCGCCTCGAAGCGCTGGAACGCCGCGCCGCCGGCAAGCCCGTGCCGATTGAGGAAATTCTCGACGCTTTCATCCGCCCTTTCGCCACCCAAGTGCGGCGATCGGAACTTTCCGAGAAGATCTTCTTCAAGCTGATGGGCCGCATGTTCGGCCACGGCTGCGACATGCCGCCGGTGGTGGACCAACTTTTCACCACCATGGCCACGCGTTTCTTCAAGGCCTTCGCCCGCTCCGTTCCGGGTCTGGCCGCGGACGATATCTGGTGGCGCATCCACCTCATGTCCGGCTCGATGATCCACACCATGGCGCATGGCGAAAAGCTCCAGCGCCTGTCCGGTGGCGAGGCGGGCAATCCGACCATGGAGCAGACGCTTTCGCGCTTCATCCGCTTCGCCGCCGCCGGCATGCGCCAAGGCAGCGAGGCTGTTTCGGATGAAACCAAGCCGCAGGGACCCCAGGTGGAGTTCCCCTTCTAATTTAGGCCTCCTGCATGAGTCCCTCCCGCGCGAGCGCCGCCATCGCCATGGCAGCCCTGTTAGGTGGCTGCGCCTTGCAATCGCCGGGCTCGCGAATGGAGATGGCCGGCGGTGCACCGGATTCGTGGTCCGCCACGAAAGAAGCACGCTCCGGAGTGGACCACCGCTGGGTGCGGACCATCGGCGGCTCGCCTTTGGTATCATTGGTGGATGAAGCACAGCGCTCGAATCCCAGCTTGAAAGCCTCCGCCGCGCGGGTCGCTCAGGCCGCGGCCCTAGCAAGGATCGCCGGCGCAGAACGCTTTCCCTCGCTCGGCGCGGGCACGCAGGCGTCGCGTCAGAAGCAGAACTTTCTCGGTCAAACTTCCACCGCCAGCACCTTCGGCGTCTCGCTTCAAGCCGCTTGGGAAGTCGATCTCTGGGGCAAGATCAAGGCCGGTGCCGAGGCGGCGATTGCCGATGCCGAAGCGCAGCAACAGGCCGACCGGGCGCTGCGCTCGTCGCTCGCCGCACAGGTTTCAAAGGCATGGCTCGCCGTGGCCGAGTCGAATGAGCAGGTCGCGCTCGCCGAGCAAGCGGTGAAGTCGCGGGAAGAGTCCTCCACCCTGGTGCGCGAACGCTTCGAGCGTGCGATCGCGGAAGACGGCGGCTCCGCGGCGCAGGTTCGCCTCAGCGAAACCGAACTCGCCACCACCAGGTCCGACCTCGAGCGCCGCCGCGGTGAACGAGAGCGTGCGCTGCGACAGCTCGAACTTCTGTTAGGCCGCTACCCCTCGGGCAATGTCGCCGCTGCGGCGAAGTTGCCCAAGCTCCCCCCTGCGCCGCCATCCGGCTTGCCCTCGGAGCTACTCTTGCGCCGGCCGGACATCCTCGCCGCGGAGCGCCAGCTCGCCGCCGCCGGACGTCGCCATGACCAAGCGGTGAAGGCGCTCTATCCAAGTTTTTCGCTGACCGGCAGCCTAGGCACCTCGACCGACCAGCTTGAAGACATTCTCAAAAGCTCCGCCGGCGTGTGGTCGCTCGGCGGCAGCCTGACCCAGCCGATATTCCAAGGCGGCCGCCTGCGCGGTGGCATCGAGCAAGCGGATGCCGCGGAGCGTGAGGCCATCGCGGATCTCCAGCGCGTGGTGCTCGATGCCTTCGGCGAGGTCGAGCAGTCATTGATCACCGAGATCTACCTGCGCCGGCAGGAGAAGGAACTCTCGCAGACGGTCGAGCTTTCGCAGGACGCCGCCGCCCGCGCCGGTGAAGAGTTTCGCAATGGCAACGGCGGGGTGCTCACCTACCTCGCTGCCCAAAATCGCCAGATCGAGGCCGGTGCCGCGCTGGCCTCCGTCCGTCGCCTGTTGCTCGACAACCGCGTGAACCTGCACCTCGCCCTCGGCGGCGATGTGGTGCTGCGCGGCCCTTGATTTTTCCCGATGAAACGCATCTTCCGCATCCTGATCGCCGCAGTCATTTTGCTCGGTGGTTTCGCCATGTTTGTCCTGCTGGCGAAGCTGAAGAAAACCCCGCTGCCCTCCCACCCGCCGAAGGCGTCGCAGGAGGTGGAAACGGTCACCGCGCGGAAGCTGGAACTTCAAATCGCGATCCCCGCCCAGGGAACCGTCGAGCCCGTCACCGTCACCCGCGCCGCAGCGGAAGTGGAAGGTACGGTGATCGCAGTAGGTGCCGAATTCGAGGCCGGCGGTCATTTCAAGACCGGCGACATGCTGCTTGAGATCGACCCTTCCGACTACAAGGCCGCGCTCGCCCAGACCGAGGCTTCGCTTGCCGAGGCCAAGCTGCAGGTCGCGCAGGAAGAAATGCGCGCCGAACAGGCGAAGCGCGACTGGGAGCGGATCGCGACGCCCGGTCAGGTTGCAAACGACCTCGTCCGACGTATTCCCCAACTCGCCGCCGCTCATGCAAAAGTCGAAGCCGGCCAAGCCGCCGTCGACAAGGCCATGAAGGATTTGGAGCGTACCAAACTCCGTGCCCCCTACGACGGCCGCATCCGCAAGAAGCTGGTCGATCTGGGCACCCGCGTCGCGAAGGCCGGGCCGCTCGCCGAATTCTATGCGACCGACGTCCTTGAAGTCCGCCTGCCGGTGCCGCGACAGGATGCAGCCTTCTTCGACCTCCGCGGCCAGGAAATCACGCTACGCGAAGCCGGTGGGACTCGCACCTGGAAGGCCGTGGTTGATCGCACCGAGGGCGAGATCCAGCGCGAGAACCGCTCGATCATCGTCGTCGCCTGCATCGACGGGAAGGCTCCCGATGCACCGCTGCCGGGGCAATTCGTCCACACCGATATCGAAGGCCGGAAGATTCCTAATGTGGTTCGCGTGCCACGCCGCGCCTTCGCCAAGAGCGATCGCGTGATGATCGTCAGCGACGGCCACACGATCACCACCCGCCCGGTGAAAATCATCCGCACCGAGAAAGAGGACGTGCTCGTATCCGAGGGCATCGAGGACGGCGAGCAACTCTGTGTGACCGCCTTGACCGCGGTGATCGAGGGCATGGAGGTCGAGGTCGTGGCCCGCGACGGAAAGGAGGCTCCGTGAAGGGGCTGATCTTCTTCTGGGCGCGCAACAAGGTCGCCGCCAATTTCCTGATGATCGCCCTGCTGGTGCTGGGCATCTTCACGTGGATCCGGCTGAAGAAGGAGATCTTCCCGGAGATCTCCTCGAACTTCATCACCGTCCAGACGCCTTACCCGAATGCCACGCCCGAGGAAGTCGAGAAGGGCGTTTGCTTGCCAATCGAGGAAGCGATCCAGGACCTCGACGGCATCGAGCGCCTGACCTCCACCAGCGCGGAAGGCCGCGGCGTGGTGGTCGTGGAGGTCACTGCCGGCAAGGACGTCCGCAAGGTGCTCAACGACGTGAAGAGCCGCGTCGATGCGATCCAGAACTTCGCCGAAAGCGTCGAGAAGCCGATCATCGCCGACGTGCTGCTCAAGCACCAGGTGATGAGCTTGGCGATCACCGCCGATACCGACGAACGCACCTTGCGTGCACTCGCGGAGGATGTCCGGGACGACCTGTTAGCCTTCAGTGGCCGGGCTCCTGAAACCGCGTGGGAAAAGATCAAACAAGGCGGCACCAATGCCCTGCTCGGCGACGCGCGCATCACCCAGATCGAGCTGACCGGCGTCCGCGACCATGAGATTTCCATCGAGGTCTCGGAAGCCACGCTGCGCGAATACGGCATGACCTTCGAGCAAGTGGCGAATGCCGTGCGCTCGACGTCCATCGACCTGCCCGGTGGCTCCGTCCGCACCAATGCCGGTGAGATCCTCATTCGCGCCCAGAACCGTCGCTACGAAGCGGCCGATATCGAGGCCATCACGGTGGTGACCCGTCCTGATGGCAGCGTGGTGAAGCTGTCCGACGTCGCCAAGGTCATCGATGGCTTCAAGGAGGAGGACCTCTACTCCCGCTACGACGGCCATCCGGCAATCGTGCTGAACGTTTTCCGCACCGGCGATGAGGACACGCTGCGCGTAGCTAAGCTCGTGCGCGACTTCGTCGCCGAGAAGGAAGCCCACGTGCCGAAAGGCGTAAACCTCGAGATCTGGAACGATGAATCGGTCCTGTTAGAAGGCCGCATCCATTTGCTGCTGAACGACGGCTTCCAAGGCTTTGTCCTCGTTTACATCGCGCTCGCCCTTTTCCTGCGGCCGGCCCTCGCCTTCCACGTCGCGCTCGGCATTCCCATCGCCTTCGCGGGTGCCTTGATCGCGCTGCCCTACGGCGACATCTCCGTGAATATGATCTCGCTGTTCGCCTTCATCCTGGTGCTCGGCATCGTGACGGATGACGCGATCGTCGTGGGCGAGCGGGTGAACGAACGCATCGAGCAAGGCGAGCCCGCCCACCTCGCCGCGCCGCGCGGGACATGGGAGGTCATGAGCGTCGCCGCCTTCGGCGTCTTCACCACCATGATCGCCTTCATGCCGATGTTCGGCGTGCAGGGCGTCAGCGGGAACATCTGGCGACAGATCCCGTGGATCGTCATCCCCGTGCTGATCGTTTCGCTGATCGAGACCAACTTCATCCTGCCCTCTCACCTCGCGCACCTGAAGCCGGTCGATCCGAACCACCCGAACCGCTTCCTGCGCCTCCAACAGAAGATCGCCGGCCTGCTCGATCGCTTTGTGAAAAGCGTCTATGGCCCGCTGTTGGAAAAACTCATCGTGTGGCGACACGCAACGATCGCCGGATTCGCGACGGTGCTTCTGATCGTCCTGGGGCTGCTGGCAAGCGGAAGACTGGTGAAGTTCGAGTTCATGCCACGCGTCGAGGCGGAGATCATCAGCGCCAAGCTCACGCTGCCGAATGGCGTGCCGGTCGAAACCACCGAGGCCGCCATTCGCAAGATCGAGCAGGCGGCCCTCGATATCCAGCGCGAGATCCAGGACGACCACGGCCGGCCAATCATCAAGCACCTGCTGGCCAGCATCGGCTCGCAGCCCTACACGCCCGGGCTCAGCCTGCAGGCGTCCAGAGGCGTGAACGTCGGCGAGGTCACCGTGGAATTGCAGGGCGCGGATTCGCGCAGCAGGCCGGAGTTGCTCGCCGATGCCATCATCGCCGATTGGCGCAAGCGCGTCGGCCCGATCCCCGGCGCGGTCGAGCTTTCCTTCCAGCTCCAGACCTCCGCGGGCGGCAATGCCGTGGACCTCGAGCTCACCGGCCCCGACATGGACGAGCTCGATGCCGCGGCCGAGTTCATGAAGGCCGAGCTCGCCACCCAGGAGGGCATCATCGACATCGGCGACAGCAATCTCGACGGCAAGCGCGAGGTGAAGCTGGCCGTGACCCCGGGCGGCGAGGCGCTCGGCCTGCGCCTGGACACCATCGCGCGCCAAGTGCGGCAGGCATTCTTCGGCGAGGAAGTCCAACGCCTGCAACGCGGACGCGACGAGGTCCGCGTCTATGTCCGCTATCCCTACGATGAACGTCGTAGTTTGCAAAACCTCTCCGACATGCGGATCCGCACCCGCGACGGCGCGGAGATTCCCTTCAGCGAAGTGGCCGATGCGGAAGAGGGCCGCGGCTACGCCCTGATCCGCCGTGCGAACCGCTTCCGCTCCATCAATGTCACCGCCGACATCGACCGCACCAATCCGAACGCCAACGCCAACGTCGTGGTGGACTGGATGAAGGCCGATGCCTTCCCGCGGATGAAGGAGAAATTCCCCTCGGTGATGTGGGGCTTCCAAGGCGAGCAGAAGGACCAGCGCGAGAGCGTCAACGACCTGTCCAAGGGCTTCGTGCTCGCACTCTTCGGCATCTACATGGTGCTGGCGCTGCCGCTGCGCAGCTACGTCCAGCCGCTGATCGTGATGTGCGTCATTCCCTTCGGCATGATCGGCGCCGTGGCCGGGCACATCCTCTTCGGGATGAATTTCAGCGTGATGAGCATCATCGGCGTGATCGCGCTCGCCGGCGTGGTGATCAATGAAAGCCTGGTTCTGGTGGAGTTCATGAACCGCTATCGGCGCGAGGGCCACTCCGTGCGGGAGGCTGTCCTGAAAGGCGGCCGGGCGAGATTCACGCCGATTTTCCTGACCTCCATTACCAGCTTCATCGGCCTCGCGCCGATGATCATGGAGACCAGCGTGCAGGCGAAGTTCCTGATCCCCATGGCCGTCAGCCTCGCCTTCGGCGGCCTGATCAACCTCTTCAATACCCTACTGCTGGTGCCCTGCGTCTACGCCCTCTTCGAGGACATCCGGGCGAAGCTCTACACGCCGGAGGCACTGAAGCAACACGAGGAAGAACTCGCGCTCGATGCCAACGAGCACGCGCTGGAGAACGGAGCGTAAATGCCGCTCGCATTTGCGACGGATCTACGTCACTTTTCCGACATGAGCATGCTGACCCTCACGCCCACCGCCGCCCGTGGCAACCTGTCCAAGCTGCTCCGCCAGGCCCTGAAGGGCGCGGACATCGGCATCGTGGTGGATGGTAAGATCGTAGCCTTGCGACCGGTCACGGTGGAATCCACCGACTACGCGGCACGGGAGTACGGCGTGTCCGACACTGAGCTGGAGAACTTCGAGAAACGGATCCATGGCCAGATCAAGAAAGCCGGCAAAGAAGGCAAGCTCCGCGAGTTCAAGGGAAACCTCGAAGCCCTCGTTGCAGGTAAGGATCACTGAGGATCTCCTGGAGAAGATCCGCAGTCTCGGCAAACGCGAGCGAAAGGAGATCGGCGAGGCGATGAACCGCGTCATGTCCGGCTGGGGCCAGCCGCACGTCCACGCGGGCATCGGGATCCGGCGTCTCACCCGCACCATCTACGAATGCAGGGTCGGCCTCGACGACCGGCTTGCCTTCGTTTTCATCGCTACCCCGCCTGAACTCGTATTTTTCTTCCTCGGCGATCACGACGAGATCCAGCGGCTAATCCGTAGAAAGTGATACTCACCGGATGACTTGCCCGATTCCCCCTCTCCTCCCAATCTCCCGCCCATGAAACCGCGCCGCCGCGAGCACGAAGCCAGGGACAACCGCCACGCCCGCAAACCGGAAGAGAGCACCTCGTCCGTGCCTTCGCTCGATGAGGACGACCTCATGCGGCTCATCGCCGAGAAGAAGGAGCCCTTTCTCCTGATCCTCGACTGCGTCCAGGACCCGCACAATCTCGGGGCCATCCTGCGCACGGCGGACGCTGCCGGCGTGCACGCCGTGGTCGCGCCGAAGGACAAGGCGGTCGGCATCACCGAAACCGTCCGCCGCATTTCCGTGGGTGCCGCCGACCATGTCCCCTTCGTCCAGGTCACCAATCTGGCGCGAACCATGGAGCACCTGAAAAAGGCCGGCGTGTGGCTGGTCGGCACCACCGACCACACGGACAAGCTGATCTACGATCTCGATCTGAAAGGCCCGCTCGCCATCGTGCTGGGTGCCGAGGAAAAGGGCATGCGTCGGCTCACGGAGGAGAACTGCGACTTCCTCGCGAAGATCCCCATGTCCGGAAAAGTGGAGTGCCTGAACGTCTCCGTCTCCGCCGGTGTCTGCCTCTACGAAGCCGTCCGCCAAAGGGCCGTCGCTAAGGCATGACTTCCCCCATCCGCATCCTTTCCGACCTGCACCTCGGCCACCGCGTCTCGCGCATCGAGTCGGTGGAAAGCCTGCGGCCGCTCATCGCCGGAGCGGGCACGGTGATCTTCAACGGGGACACTTGGCAGGAACTCGCGAAGCTGTTCCGCGAACGCTCGTCGCAGATGCTCGAGGAGCTCAAACGCCTCTGCGACGAGGAAGGGGTGGAGCCCGTATTTCTCCCCGGCAATCACGATCCCGGCTGGCCGGGCACCGGCTGGGTGGAACTCGCGGGCGGTCGCATCCTCGTCATCCATGGCGACTCGCTCTTCGACGATGGCTCCCCGTGGAGCCGCGAGGCACTTACCCAACAGCCCGAGGTCGCCGAACTCTGGAGACGCCACCAAGCCGCGGTCAATGATCCCGCAGCCCGGATCGTGCTCGCCCGTGAGATGGCCCTGCTGCTGCGCGCCCGCGAGTATCCGAAGGGCAAGAAGCTGTGGCAGCGCGCGCTGGATGCGCTCAATCCACCGACCCGCGCTTTCCAAATGATCCGCGTGTGGACCACCCAGGCGGACGCCGCGGCAGCCTTCGCCGAGCACTATTTTCCGCGAGCGGAAATCGTCATCAAGGGCCACTTCCACCGGGCCGGCATCTGGCGGAAGCGCGGCCGGCTGGTCATCAATCTCGGCGCCTTCATGAATCCCTGCCCGGCACTGTGGGCGGAGTTCGACGGCAGCCAGCTCCGCTGCGGGCGGGTGGACGAAAGCGGACCATCCTACCGCCTCGGCGATCTCTGCGGCACGTGGAGGCTGCCGCGGCTGCCGCAAGACACGATTGGTGCCTAACGAGTCTTGTCACCCTCGCCCGCCGTCTGCTTTAGCTAGCGTGGAGTCCCGTCGAACGACCGGGCGACCGGCATTTTCCCCTTCCCTCCCCTATCGAGGTTTTTTGGACCAGAAGATACCGGCCAGTCGGGTCGCTCCCGGGGCTCCGCCATTCACGGCTGACCCAGCAGCCAGGAAATATGCGGCGTGTAGTAGTCCGGCTCCAGCAGGAAGGAGTCGTGCCCCTTGTCGGAGTGTACGGTCACGTGCATCGCGTTCACCTTGGAAGTCTCCAGATGCTTGGTGAGTTCCGCCTGCTCTTCCGGATAGAAACAGAAGTCGGAGTCGATCGAGAAGACCAGCCAGCGCTGGCCGGCCTCCCGGCAACGTGAGAAGAGATCCTCGGGCGATTCGGCATCGCCCTCGTGGGCACCGTCGAAGCGCGACCACATGTCATTGATGCGGAGGTAGGTGTTCGCGTCGAATCGCTTCACGAACTTCTTCCCCTGGTGGAGCATGTAGCTCTGGAACTGGTCGCGAACGCGATACCACGCGAGGATGTCGTCCGGCTGCACCACGTCCTGCCGCGCGCGACGCTCGATCGCATCGAGGTGCACGAAGGTCTTGTGCGAGATCATCCGCGCCAAGGCGAGGCCGTAAAGCGGGCCGCCATTGCCACCGTCGTAATAGTCGCCGCCGTTGAAATGCGGGTCGTTCTCGATCGCCAGGATCTGCTCGAACAGGATCAGGCGGTTCAGAACGGTCGTCTTGTAGCCCGCCGCGATCGACACGACGTTCTTCACCCGGTCCGGGAAACGCGTCGCGAAGGTCAGCGCGATCAGGCCACCGACCGACGGTCCGATGGCAGCGTGCAGCTTCCCCACGCCGAGGTGATCCAGCAGCTTCGCCTGCAGTTCCGCCTGGTCCGCCGTGGTGACGTGCGGAAAGGCCGAGCCCCAGGGCTTGCCGGTCTCCGGGTGGATCGACGCAGGCCCGGTCGAGCCGTAGCAGCCGCCGAGGTAGTTCGCGGAGATGATGAAATACTTGTTCGTGTCCAGCGCCTTGCCCGGGCCGATCATGTCATTCCACCAGCCCTCGTGCATTTCCGGCTGCCACATGGTGCCGGTGCCGGGGATGGCGGGAGTGTGGCCGCAGGCATGGTGCGAGCCGGACAGCGCGTGAAACAGCAGGATGCCATTGGTGCCCTCGGCATTCCGCGTCCCCCACGTCTCATAGGCCAAAGTCGCGGACGGCAGTTCGCCGCCCTCGCGCAGGCGGATCGGTCCGTCCTCGATCGTGAAAAAGTGGGTCTCGGTGTCCGCCACGGCGCGCCGGGTCTAAGACGGGGCCGGGAGATTGGCCAGCGGAATCCGGGGAACTCAATTCGACCGCGGATCCTCCGGAGCTTCCGCCAGGATCCGGTGATACGGCGACATCGAGCGCAGGATCTCCGCCCACAACTCGCGGTCGTGGCTTTGCCCCAGCAGATCCGTATTCGGCCGGGTAGTGATCCACGTATTGCGGCGGATCTCCCCCTCAAGCTGCCCGGCGGTCCAGCCGGAGTAGCCGACGAAGGCTCGCACCAGCGTGCCCGGCTTCCGGCTGTGCTTGATCGCCAGCTCGGCCGGGATGCGGACGTGCCATTTCAGGCGGTTGTCCTCCGCCCACCAGAAGGCCGAAAAGGTCAGATGCTCACGCGACACCGGCCCGCCGAGGTGGACGGCCACGTGTTTCAGCGGATCAAAGGCCGGTTCCTTGAGGAAATCCCCGACGCTATGCCCGGTCGGATGGTTCAGGATCAATCCGAACGCGCCGTTTTCCGCCGAGTGATCGGCCAGGAGGATGACCGACCGGTCGAAGATCCCATCGTGCAACGACGGGTCAGCCAGCAGGATTTGGCCCTGCAGGTGGATGGGGGAATCGGTCTCACTCATTTGTTCTGTTGGAAAATACGCCCGCCCCCTCGCTTCGCCAACGGGAAACCCCGGCCGATTTAAGAATCCCGCTTTCCTCGCCCGGCCCCGTATTCATCCTCTCGCTCATATGAATGGTCATCTGCTCCTGCTCGGCGTCCGCGGCCCGGAAATCGCGCCGGACGAGGCGGAGATGTTCCGCAAGCTCCAGCCCGCCGGCTTCATCCTCTTCGGTCGCAATATCGTTTCCGCCGAGCAGACCCGCCGCCTGACCGATGATCTGCGCTCGCTGTCCCGCGACGAGCCGATCCTCGCGATCGATCAGGAAGGCGGACGCGTGACCCGCACCAAGGACATCGCGCCCAGCCTGCCCTCCGCCAATGCCCTCGCCGCGAAAGGCGACACCGTGCTCGCCGCCAAGGCCGGCGTTTACACCGCCGACCAGCTCCGCCTGCTCGGCTTCAATCTCGACTTCGCCCCGGTGCTCGACCTCGACCACCACCCGGACCTGCAGAACTCACTGCGCGGCCGTTGCTGGGGTCGCGATCCTCAAAAAGTCATCGACCTCGCCGGCAACTGGAACCGCTGGCTACGCAAGCGCTCCATCCTTTCCTGCGCCAAGCACTTCCCCGCCTGTGGCCGGGCCATGTCCGATCCCCATCACGACCTGCCGGTCAGCGATGCCACCATCGCCGACCTGCTAAAGGAAGACGTGATCCCCTACACCGCGCTGATGCCGGAGCTCGATGCCGTGATGCTCGCGCACGTGCTCTTCCCCGCCATCGATGCGGAAAAGCCCGCCTCATTATCGCGCCGCATGATCACCGATTTCCTGCGCGGCCAGCTTGGTTTCGACAAGCACCTCGTGCTCACCGACGACCTCGACATGGGTGCCATTGCCGACCGCTACCCGGACAATACCGACGTGGTCGCCGCCATCGAAGCCGGCAATGACCTCGCCATGATCTGCCACCGCACCGAACGCGCGGAGCACGCCGCCAAGCTGCTCGGCAAGCTATCTCCATTTCTCATCGCGGACACCGAGAAGCGCCTTGTGAAGTTCCGCAAGAAGCTCCACGGCCCGCTCAAGTGGTCACAGGAGAAATGGGATTCCGTGTCCCAGGAGATCGCCGATCTCGCGGCCCAAGTGCCGGAAGCCGGCGCCACGCTGCCGAACTCCCCGGTAGCGGACTATTGAACAAGCCCGCGTCGCCAGCGGCCCCACCGGGAGCGCCGGTCTTCAGACCGGCTCGAGTGGTCCCATTGTCGATCACTTCTTCATCGAGACTGGAGGACGGCCCAAGGATGCCCGCCATTCTTCGCCCGCCCGTCTTCAGCCCAGCGATTGGGGACCATTCGAGCCGGTCTGAAGACCGGCGCTCCCGGACACCCACACCTGCGAAGCGGAATGAATTCCCCCTCCCAGTGTCACATGCTCTGCATCTCCGAGACGATTTTCGTCAGCGGTATGAATAAGGCGAACACCATGATGGGCACAAAGCCAGCCATGAGCAGCAATCCCAAGCCAGCAATCCACGCCCCCGCTTTTCCTTTTCCCCAAATGAAGAACGCCGTGATCACCGACATCACCATCAGTGCCACTGCAACTCCCCCGCTATGACGTAAGGCAATTCCGCTGATCACGGGCAGTTGGGCATCAGCATCCAGTTCAGCAAACATCGCTCCGAACTTCGAAGCGGTCGAGCAAACGAACAGCCCGACGACCAACAAGACCAGCGTCAGCACCGTCGCGAAAACCCGCGCCAGCAACAGCGCCTGAGCCGACCGCGCCACGGAGCGCTCCACCGCCATTTCCAGCGGCTCATTCATTCCTTGTCCTCCTTCCCTCGCAGCACGTCGAAGAGACCCTCCACCTCTTTCACCACGCCCTCGGCTTCCTTGATCACGTCGCGGCCCTGCTCGATGACGTCGCCCGTGCGCTCCTTGAGGTGACCTTGCAGATCCTTGTCGAGCACCTCGCTGGTGAACTTCAGCACCTTCTCACCGGTCTCCGGAATGATCTCGATCATCCGCATCCCTGCTGCCTCGATCAGCCGTGCTGTTAGATCCTCCTTCGGATCATCCAGCGTGCCGGTGATGTGCAAGCTGGTCCACAGCAGCCCGCGCTCGCCCGGGGAAAACACGATTGTTTCCGCCCCCGGAATCCGCGCGAGAACACCGGGTACCAGACCGAGACGGAAGCGACCATCAAGTCGTTCCTGCTTGTCCAATTTCAGCGAACCTTCCAAGCGCACCAAGCCTTCACTCGCGATCACGATGTTCCGCAGATCCACCACGCCGTCTTCCCATCGGTAGTCCACCGTTCCTTCTTCCAAGGCAAGCCGGCGGAAACGGGTGGTGTCGGCATAAGCCGCCAGTGAGTCCAACAGCGGCAAGGCGGTCAGCACGCCGTCCGTGTGCTTGAGATTTCCCTCCACGATCGGGCCATGCGGACCGTGCTCCACCGTGAACTCGGACTCCACCTTTCCGGCGATCCGCTGCTTCCAAGTCTCCGGCAGGACCTCCGAGCACATCACATCGCGCAGGTGGCCATTGAAGGCGTAGCCGTCGCCCTTCACCGACATCTCGCCGGACAAGTCGAGCCGACCGCTTTGATAGACACGGAAATCCGCCTCGGACAGGGATACCGTGTCCTCGTGATAGCGCAGCCGCGCCTTGCCGAGCGCCATCGGCGGCGCCCACTTCCACGGCAACTTCACCGTGCCGTCATTGCCCTCCGCACGGTAGCTGCCCTTCGACGCGTCCGGCGTGATTCGCCACGAGGTGCCGGCGATGCTTACCGGCCCGCTACGGGTGATCACTTTCAGCGCCGAATTCCCCACGTCCACCAGCTTCACCTCCACCTCCTGGGGCACCAGGCTGTCGTACCATTTCTTCCCCTTCGGCGGTGGCGGTGGCACCACGACCTCGGGCGACTTCTCCACCCGGTCGGCGGCAGTCGCGTCGATCTCCACCTCGATCTTCCGCGCCCGCGCCTCGTCGATCCGCCACTTCCCTTCCCACCAACCGCCGAGTCCGACGTCCACGCGCAGGCCTTCGGAATCGATCGACCGGACGATGCCCTCGCCCGTCGCCGTGAAGGAGTCGGTATCCATGCTGGTACCGATCCAGCGGAAAGGGCTGAACTCGCAGGTCACGCCAATCGCCTTGCCCGCCTCGGTCGCCAGCATGTGACGAAAGCTGTCGCCGTGCAGCCAGCTCCGCAGCCCGACATAGCCCCCACCTAACAGGACCACGGCCCCGCCAAAGGCGATCACCCCGCCCCGCACCAACCAGCGGTTGCCCGTCTTTCCCTTCGCCACGGCTGCCTTGCGCCTGTCTCTTCGGCTCATGAGAAAAAGCTGCCCCCTTTCCCCCGCCGGGGCCAGAGGATTTAGGGCCGCGGATTTGGGAAGCCGGAGGGCGGAATAACTCGATCCCTCAATCTCCCAATCTCCCCACCCACCCTCCCCGCTTGCACCGCCCCGCGGCCCGCCTACACTTCCCCCCACATGCACGAGGAAATCTCCCTGGCCCGCGAAGTTGAAGCCATCCAAATCCCCAGCGGCGACGCGATCACGCTGCCGGCCGGGACGCCCGTTTTCATCACCCAGCGCCTCGGCGGCACCTACACCGTGGCCACCTCCGCAGGACTGGCACGGATTTCCTCGAAGGACGCCGACGCCCTCGGGGTGGATCTCGAAAAGGAGAAGGTCAAAGTCGCCGAAGCCGAGCGCCTGAAAGACGCCCCGCTCGAAGAACAAGTGTGGGGACAGTTGAAGGGCGTCTATGACCCGGAAATCCCGGTCGACATCGTCAATCTCGGCCTCGTGTACGACTGCGGCATCGAAGAGCACGACGGCAAGAAAGTCGTCACGGTGAAGATGACGCTCACCGCTCCCGGCTGCGGCATGGGCCCGGTCATCGCCGCCGATGCGCAGGCGAAGATCATGACCATCGAGGGCATCGACGATGCCAAGGTGGAACTCGTTTGGGACCCGGCTTGGAATCAGGACATGATCTCCGAGGAAGGGAAGATGAAGCTCGGGATGATCTGAAGGTGCCAAGCGCAATCACCAATCATCAAATCCCAATCATCAATCGAAGGGCCGCTTCGCGGGAGCGGGGAAAGAAAGTGTCCCCGCGGTCAGATGGCGTCCATTTTTCCAAACTGATCGATTGATCATTGAACGATTGGTGATTGATGATTTGCCTTTCCCAGATTGGTGATTGAAGGATTGGTGATTGGTGATTTCTGTCCGGTGTGTCCTCGGGAAAGCATGCCGGTTCCTTCGCCGCTACCGCACTGGTGGTGGCGAGCATGGTCGGCACGGGGGTCTTCACCTCGCTGGGCTTCCAACTGGCGGACCTGAATTCCGCTCCGCAGATCCTACTGCTGTGGCTGCTCGGCGGTCTGATCGCCTTGTGCGGGGCCTTTTGCTACGCGGAAGTCGCGGCGCTGCTGCCCAAGTCGGGCGGGGAGTATCACTTCCTCCGCTCGATCTATCATCCCAGCCTCGGATTCATGGCGGGGATGCTGTCGGCCTTCGCCGGCTTCGCCGCACCCACGGCGATCACCGCGCTCGCGTTCGGTGAGTATTTGCACAAGTCATGGGGTGGACTGGAGGTGCATCACGCCGCGGCACTGGTAATCCTGGCGGGAGCAGCGGCCCACTCGGTGAGCACGCGGACCAGCGCACGGGTGCAAGTGGTGGCGACAGGTCTCAAGCTGCTCTTGATCCTGACCTTCATTGCCGCGGCCTGGATGCTGCCGGGCGAAGGCGATATCCGCTGGACGGTGGACGTGAAGACGGATGCCGCGGCAGTGATCACCCCGGCCTTTGCGATCTCGCTGCTCTATGTCACCTATTCCTACACCGGCTGGAATGCCGCGGTTTACGGACTGGAAGAATGGAACGACCCGCAGCGCACCGTGAAGCGCGCGCTGCTATGGGGCACGGTGCTGGTCACGGTGCTCTACGTCGGACTGAATGCCTCATTCCTGCACGCCGCCCCGGTTGCAGCGCTCAAGGGCCAGGAGGCGGTGGGGCACATCGCGTCCACCTCGCTGTTCGGCGCGCAGGCGGCGCGAATGATCTCGGCATTGTTTGCGATGGGCCTGTTCGCCTCCGCCAGCGCGCTGCTGTGGGCCGGACCACGGGTCCTGGCTGCGATGGGGCGGCACATGCAGTCGCTGTCGTTTTTCGCCCCAAAGGGCGAGGTGCCGCGGCTGGCGCTGGGATTCCAGATAGCGGTCGCGCTGATACTAGTCTTCCTGTTTTCCGGAAAGCTGCGGCAGCTCATGGATGTCACGCAGGTCGGCCTGACGATTTCCACCTCGCTGGTGGTGGCGGGGTGCATGGTCCTGCGCTACCGGCATCCGGATCTGCCCCGTCCCGTGAAAGTGCCGCTCTATCCGCTGCCGCCGCTGGTGTTCCTGGCGATGTCCGCGTTCATCGTGGCATTCTCCGCCGTGAAGGAGCCGCTGCTGACACTGGGAGGGGCCGGGCTCGCAGTTTTCTTTGCGCTTGTTTGGTTTCCGCTCAAAATGCTCAGGAGATGAAAAGACTGCTCCTCCTGCTCCCATTGGCCTGCCTCGCCGCCTCCTGTGGTCCATCCAAGCCACCGCGCGGGCAAACCCAGCAGGTCTATGACCCGAACCAGCAAACCTTTTCCCCGGCGGAGGGTGAAGCCACGGCCGATGATGTCGCGCGCTTCCTCGCTGGCCGCCCGGTCGAGCACGGCGCGGCGCTCTCGCAGATGCAGCAGACCGGGAACTATCAGGACCACGTCCGCCTGATGGGACAAAACTGGCGCGTCTTCGCCTCGAAGCGCACCGGCAAACAACGCGACTGGTCGGCGGCGAACATCCGGCCGCTGGTGGGCGACTCGCGCACCTTGCTCTATCCCTTCGGCGGTCCGGATCTCCTGCACGCCATCGCGCTTTTCCCTCAGGCCTCGAATTACGTGCTGCTCGGCCTCGAACCGGCGGGCGGCCTTCCCTATCTCGACAACCAGGACCCGGGCTCGGTGATGGCAGCACTGGACCGGCTCGGCGTGGCGATGGATTCGCAGCTCAAGCACGGCTACTTCATCACCAAGGACATGAAGGGCGACCTCGCCGGCGGCGCGATTCCCGGGGTGACGCCCATCCTGCTCGCCAGCCTCGCGCTGATGGATGCGCAGGTCCAGAGCGTGGAGCCGCTCAATGCCGGCGGCCGCAGCGGTGTGGACATCCGCTTCCGCCTGCCCGGCGGAGGAAACCGGCGCGCGATCTACGTCTCCGGCGATCTTTCCAACGGCGGCTTCAACTCATCCTACCGTAGCTGGCTCTCCAGCTACGATGGCAGCGTGGCCTACTTCAAGGCCGCCTCCTATCTGACGCACGACTCGGGCTTCTCCGGCATCCGTGACTGGGTGCTCGGCAATTGCCAGGCCGTGGTTCAGGACGACTCCGGCATCCCCTACCGCTACTACGACTCCAGTAAATGGGACCTCCGCCTGTTCGGCGACTACGACGCGCCCATCGCCCTGTTCGCCAAGCACGCCCAGCCGGACCTGAAGGCCGCCTACGATGCCAGCGGCGGATCAGCTATCCCCTTCGGCTCCGGCTACCACATCCGCGACTACGAGGCGAACTTGCTGATCGCGGTGAAGCGCTGAGACGCATCGCACGGCTTTCATCGGGCGTTCGCGAAAAGCTGTTGCGATACCTCGACGGCCACCTCCATCGATCCCGGAGGGATCTCAGCGAGTAGCCGGTGGTCGCAGCCGCGAAGCGGCGAAGACCACCGGATACCAAGGGCGGCGAGAGGAATCCCGGAGGGGATTCTAGCCGGGCCGTAAGCACACCGCGGTATCTAACAATCACCACTACGTCGGAACGAGGACGGGGATGAGGGATGCGTCCCTACTTCGCTTCGGGGTGACCCCTGGCCCCGTCGGAGCATCATAAGGCCCGCAAAAACGGCCCGTCCCGCCATGACCTCGCGACACCGTGACGCGCGATGACGATCTGTTCGCGCGGCCAGATATATACCCGCCGGCCGGACGAGCCGATCAGCGCGTAAAAGTCCCGCGGCTGGCGGCGCGACAAACACGCTCCTCGCCAAAAGCCAGTCGAGGCCGGCGGATCCAGCGCGTCTTCCACCTCGATCTCCCGGCTGCCCGCATTCCGCCACAGGCCGCCGCCGAACATCGGATTCGCGGCCGACGCGCGGGTGATGCGCGCGAACTGAGCCGCGTCAAAGCCATCTTCGTTCTCGCCGGAAAGCAGGCGGGCAATCGTGCGCCCGAGCTTCCCGAGTTCGTCCACACTCAGCTCCGCCCCGGTGGAGAGGTAGAAGCGCCCCTTCTTGTCCGACCGCCAATCCGGGCTACCCAGGCCAACCGGCACCATCACGGCGCGGTGGAGGAATTTCTCCAAGGTCTCGCCGCGGGCGGAGAGCTTGCGCTGCATCAGCTCCGCCAACACTTCGGAGCAAGCCGGACCATAGCGGAAAAAGCTCCC
Source organism: Luteolibacter arcticus (assembly GCF_025950235.1). Classification (NCBI taxonomy): domain Bacteria; kingdom Pseudomonadati; phylum Verrucomicrobiota; class Verrucomicrobiia; order Verrucomicrobiales; family Verrucomicrobiaceae; genus Neoluteolibacter; species Neoluteolibacter arcticus. Next base: position 67,127 of record NZ_JAPDDT010000010.1, read on the forward strand.
GGGCTCATCGATGGCGCGTAGGGCGACGGCATTGCGGCCCTTGTCGGTGGGATTGCGATAGAGCGCAGCGACGCCCGCTTCGAGGCCAGCGGTTTGTTGGAGCAGCATCTGCACGGTGATGCGCTGCTTTCGACCATCCCCACGCCATTCGCGGATGGTGTCGGCAGCATGCTCGCCCGGATCCAGCCACCCCTCCGCGGCGGCCCGGGTCGCACCGAGCGCGGCGAGGGCTTTGGTGATGCTGAGGATCGGACCTTCATACGAGGTCTCCCAACCTTCCACCCGTGAACCTCCACGCCACGCCGCCCAGCCGCGGCAGCCGTGTTGCTTCGCCATGGCGTCGGCGCGGTCCAAAGGGACCGGGCGGCCTGAGTCCGAGCTTGAGCCCGGGGTGGAGGCACAACCGGCGCAGGCGGAAACCATGGTTCCAAGGAATCCGCGGCGGGAAATCGTCATCCTCCGCTCATAGCCGCGCGGGCGTCATCGGGAAAGCCACAACTCGCGTGTTGTGCCTGAGGACGGAATTTGCATGATTCGTGACATGATTCGTTGCCTGCGCCTCGCGACCCCCATCGTGGCCCTCACCTTCGGTTGTCTTTCCGCCCAGGAAGCACGCACGTGGACCGATCTCAAAGGCCGAAAGCTCGAAGGCGCCCTGGTCAAGCAAGACGACTCCACCGTCTGGGTCCGCAAGGGCGACGGCAAGGAGATCGCGATCCCGAAAGCCTCGCTCAGCGAGGATGACCGCAAGCACCTTGCCACCGCTCCCGCCCCGCCCCCCGGGGCCGCGACCGCTGCCTCCAGCAGCGGACGCTTCCACACCGTCCGCCTCGATCCCTCGGCTTGGAAGCCGCGGCCGGAAGGATTCAAGATCGGCACCTTGCTCTACCCCATGACCTTGGAGACGGAGCACTTCATCATCGCCGGCGGGCCGAAAGTCCGCGCGGCCATGATGATGACCTACGCGGATGCCTGCGAACGCCTGTGGGCCGACATCGCCGCGGACATCCCACCGGTCAAAGCCGCTTTCGAGGGCAGGAAATTGCCGGTCATTCTCGCGGACGATGCCAAGGATGCCGAGATATTTGCCAACTGGCACGAGAAGCATGCCGACGCCAGCTCGACGGTGTCCTCCAGCTACAGCCTCACCCGCTCGTCCATCGCCAGTTTCGCGCTCGACACGGATTTTTCCAAGGAAGCCGGCCTCACCATCACCGGCAGGCTCTTCCGCCTCGACGCCAAGGGAGCCGAACACCAGCGAAAAACCTGGCCCCAGCGCATCCACTTCCTGACCGGCGACATCATCTGGCACCTGCTCTCCAGGGCCAACAACAACGGCGAATACTCGCTCGCCTTGGTGAAGCTCAGCTTCAACTACCACCGGGAAGAACTCGTCTGCGGCAAGATCGAGTCCGAGGTGAGCTTCGGCGGGGGTACCGACGTGGAGGGCTTCAAGAACGGCCGCAACTGGGCCGGAGCGACCAAGAAGCTGCTCAAGGGCGGCGCGACCCCGGATATCGTTGCTTTCATGAAGGCCCGCGGCTCCGATGCCGAGCCCCGCGACCTCGGATTCGGGCTCGGGCTGATGCATTTCATCCACGCGGCTCCCGACCGGATCGCCGGCTTCGCAAAGATTCTCGAAACCGCCGGCAAGGATGACAAAGTGCCCGATCCGGAGACCTTCGCCAAGGGCCTCGGATTTGACTCGCCCGAAGCCCTGAACAAGGCGTGGAAGGACTACATGCTGAGCGACGCCTTCGAGTGATCCCGCCTTGCTCCCGGCGGCCGGCTCCCCTACACCCGCGCCGTGCTCACGATTCACAAGCTCACCAAGACCCTCGGCGGCCGCACGCTTTTCCGCGATGCCGAGTTCTCGATCAACTGGGGCGAACGCATCGCCTTGGTCGGACCGAACGGTGCCGGCAAATCGACGCTTTTCCGCATGATCCTCGGCCAAGAGGAGCTGGACGGCGGCACCATCGAGCGCGATGACTACGCGATCACCGGCTATTTGGCGCAGGAAGCCGGCGACCCGGGCGATGAAACCGTGCTCGAGATCGCCATGGGCATCACTCCGGAGATGGTCGGCTACCTCCGCGCGCTGCGCGAGCACGAGGCCAAGGGCACGACCGACGACCCCGAGTACGCCCACGCCCAGGACCAGTTCAACCACCTCAACGGCTACCAGCTTGAGCCAAAGGCGAAGAAGGTCCTCAACGGCCTGGGCTACAAGGAGGCCGATTTCCACAAAACCGCCCGCGAATTCTCCGGCGGCTGGATCATGCGCGCCTATCTCGCCCGCCTGCTGGTCATGGAGCCCGACCTGCTGATGCTGGACGAGCCGACCAACCACCTCGACCTGCTTTCGCTCCTCTGGTTCCAGCGCTACCTGATGAACTACCCCGGCGCGATCCTCATGATTTCGCACGATCGCGACTTCATGGACGCCATCATCGAGAGCGTCGTGGAGATCGATCCCGATGCCGCCGAGCTGCTCTCCTACACCGGCAACTACACCAGCTACCTCGAACAGCGCGAGGCGCGCTACGAGCAGAAGGTCCAAGCCTACCGGAACCAGAACAAGGAAATCGAAGGCCACCAGGAATTCATCGACCGCTTCCGCCAGGTCGGCTCGAAGGCCGCGCAGGTGCAGTCCCGCATTAAGTTCCTCGAAAAGCTCGACCGCATCGAGAAGCCCCGCGCGCCGCGCAAGCCCTTCAAGTTCGCCTTCCCGCAGCCACCGCGCTCGAACCAGAAGGTCATCGACCTGCAAAAGGTCAGCCAAGCCTACGGCGAAAAGCAGATCTACAAGGACCTCGACCTCACCATCGAGCGCGGCGACAAGATCGTGCTCGTCGGTCCGAACGGCGCGGGTAAGTCCACGCTGCTGAAAATCCTCTCAGGACACCTGCCCATCAATGGCGGCAAGCGCGAGGTCGGCTATGCGACCAAGCTCGGATACTACTCGCAGCACCGCTCCGAGACGCTCAACGAGAACAACACGGTACTCGAAGAAGTGATGGCAAGCTGCACCACGCTGCGCGAGGAAGACGCCCGCGCCATCCTCGGCTCCTTCCTCTTCCGCCGCACCGATGTCGAGAAGCGCTGCTCCGTCCTCTCCGGTGGTGAGAAGTCCCGCCTCAACCTGGTGAAGTTCCTCGTCGATCCGCCGAACCTGCTGCTGATGGACGAGCCCACGACCCACCTCGACATCCTCTCCATCGACTCGCTAGTCAATGCACTCAAGGCCTACGAAGGCACGCTGGTCTTCATCTCCCACGACGTGCACTTCATCCGCCACCTCGCGGAAACCACGCTGCACATCACCCGCAATGCGGCGGACACCGGCAGCGTGCTCACCCGCTACACCGGCGGCTACGACTACTTCCTCGAAAAGAGCGGACTCAATGACGACCGCGGCGCGGTGACCGCCTGAGGCCGGTCACTTGTCCTCTTCGATCGCATTAGGTGCACTCTGGATCACCGGCTTGAAGTAGCCTTCGATCTTGTAGCTCTTCGCCGCCCCCGTGGCGTCGATCTCATTGAAGTCGACGGAGATCCACCCGCGCAGTCGCGTTCCCGGCTCTCCGGGAGCGGTCTTCAGTTTGAGCGATTTCTTGGTCACCTCCCACCGCACTAGCGAATCAGGAGAAGGATAGACGGCCTTGAATTGACAAACGAACTGACGCTTGGCATCGATCTCCACCGTCAGGGAACTCATGTAGGCGGGAAAGCCTCCCGATACTTCGAGTTCCACTCCGTCCCCCATCTTCACGGCATCGCAGAACTCCATGGCATGCTCGCCCTGATGGGTGGAAATGCAGTTCGCCGTCTTCTCGATGAGGAGCAAGTCGTCGGGATCCAGGGTCCCGTCCATCGGGTCCGCCAAACTCCCGTCGGTCGTATCCTCGACGATCCAAGGCTGCCGGGCGGTCTCCATGGTCCCGAAGAACTTGCTGTCCAAATCCGGGACGACCTCGGCGATCGCTACCAGCTTGTCCTCGCACTCCTCCTTCCCGGCACCTTGGGCCACACGTTGGGTGGCGAAAGAGAGCTCCCAAAGCCCGGCCTTCTGGCACGCATCGATCACCTCGATGACCCGCGTGTACTCCAAGGCGGCATCCCCCCGGATTCGCACCGGCTGGTCCTTGTTCTGCTCCGCGAGCTTCGTCAGCTCCGTCTTGAGTTCTTCGAGCGTGAGCTTCTTGCCAGCGAGGTGGACACTGCCGTCAGCGCTTATGTTGACGATGACTTCCTCCTCGGCCGGCACAGCGCCATCGGGCGCCGCTGGAACGGCGACTTTCAACTCGGACTTGTCGCCCAGGAACGCGAGCCCTTTGACGAGTGTCCCTACGGTTTCTTCCAGCTTGTCGATCCGCTGGCTGAGTTCCTCGACCGTGGGATCGGCCAGCACAGGCGAACCAATGAACCCGGACAGGATGGCGACGATGATGGGGGCTCTCATGGTAGATGCGAGACGATCAAGCTAGGAACTAGCCCTTGGACATCGACGGATCAAACCGATTCACGGGTTCCAGAAAATGAGAAGGCGCTTGGCAAATAAGCAGCCTTCGAAAGCCAGACGATGATCGAACTTTCTGGCATGTTTTCCTGCTCAAACAGTGCTGGCATTCCCTTCCGTGTCGGAATTCGGAGTCGGGAAGCGTCGAGCTTGAAGCATCCCCGCAACGGGCCTAGTCTTACCACATGTCGCAAGAAGAACTCCTCAAGCGCATCACCGTCTCCGCGGACATCTGCCACGGCAAGCCGTGCATCCGCGGGCTGCGCTATCCAGTGGAGTTCCTGCTCGAACTCCTGAGCGGCGACAGCACCGAGGCCGACATCCTCGCCGACTATCCCGATCTTGAGCCTGCGGACCTCCGCGCCGTCCACGCCTACGCCGCCCGGCTCAGCCGGATCAAACGGATCGAGCCCCTGTCCGCGGCGTGAACTTCGTGGTCGATGCCCAACTGCCAAGCTTGTTGGTCGAGTGGTTGAAGGATCAAGGTCACGACGCGATCCACACTCTGGACCTGCCCGCGGCCAATCGCACCACTGACGACGAGATTCGGGAGATCGCGGATCGCGAACATCGCATCGTGGTCACCAAGGATTCGGACTTCGTGGATTCCCACTTGCTCGCTCACAGTCCAGCGAAGCTCCTGTTGATCGCTACGGGAAACATCGCAAATCCCGCGCTGCTGAATCTCTTCTCGAGTCATTCGGAATCGATTACCCGGGCTCTTGAAACGTCGGACTTTGTCGAACTTGCCGCCGATTGTGTCGTTCTCCACGACTGAGAAGAAATCAGTTACCTCCCGTCGGAGCCAGCGGGCGGCGGGCGCCAGCTAGAAACTGATCCCCACCTCCAGCAGCAGCCGCTTGTCCGACTCACCACCATCCCGCCATTCACCGCTCCCGGTCAGGTCGAAGAACACGGCACCGTCGCCAGGCAACCAGCGAATCCCGCCTTCTAAGAGCAGCGAATCCCGCCCCGGCACTTGCGGTTCGATGGCGAAGCCCTGACCGGCCGAGCTCTGAAAAATCGCCGAGTCCGGCACGATCGGGCGGTGGCGCCAACCGGCGACGAAGTTCGGGAACACCGGCCCCGCCGCAGTATCGAATCGCCCCCACGTCTGCCAGCCGAGCAGCGTCGTCACCGAGCTGAAATCGCGGCCGCCCATCGCAACGCCACCGATTTCCTGATAGGCATCCAAGCTGCCGAAGGAACCATCAATCCCTAGCACCGGGCCATGCTTCCACGCGCCGGCTTCGAACTCGCGGGTGAACCAGAACGACAACCGGTGCACCGTGGCATCCTGATCGGCCGGGAAAACCATGCCGGATCCAAACCGCCGCAGCTCTTGGTCGAAGACACCGATCTCGTAGGCGAGCGCCGCATGGTAGCCGTCTTTCTTCCAATCGAGCGAACCACCGAAGGCCGCACCCGTTATATCCACATCGCCGAAGCCATCCACATCCAGCCGCGAGTCGATCCCACCGAACGAAAGCTCCGCCTGCCACTCCGGCGTGAGCTGCCAGGTCATGGCAGCACTGGCGCTCCACGATTCGGCCTCGACGCTGTTACCGGCGGACAGACCGAGATCGAGCAGGCGGAAGTCTGCGGAAATCGTCCGGTTCCCCTGCCCCTCGCTGATCTCCGGGCGACCGGAGGCCGCCCCACCGAGCAGCCCGGGTAGAATATACGGCTGGATATTGGCGAGCGACACGCTGCCAGCCTCCGGCTTGATGATCGGGATCGAACCTCCGGGTGATATCTCCGGGTCGCCACTGCCGATGAGGCGCTGGCCGGAGTCGTTCGCGGCCAACATCATTTCGCCCGGTATCCCGCTGTCCATGAAAGGCGCGGTCAATCCGGCGTCAGAAGAGACGACCTCCGCCACGGAAGACCCGATCCCCGCATTGGCCCCGACTTCCGGCATCTCGGCAAAACGGCTGCCCGCCGGCACCGCCTCCGCAACCCGAGAAGGAATCACGGGCGAAATCGCTGGCGCGGCGAAAGCATACGCGGCCTCGTCCCCCACTGCAGGAACCTCCAGTGGGAGCAGATCCGGACTTTGGGAAACCGGCAGCGGCGCGGGAGCCACCGGCCTTGGAGCGGGCACTGCGTGGGCAACCACCGTCGGCTGCGGATTCTCCGCGGGTTGAGGATCGTCCTTCCGAACCGCCACCGGGGCCACTGGCTCGACGGGACGCGGAGTCGGCTCGATGTGAGGAACAGCCTTGTTGTCCTGCTGAACCACGTTGGAACCTCCCTGCTGCGTTCTCGGCAGCAGCGTCAGAAGCAAGGCCACCGCCGCGGCTGCTGCCACCCACCCCGAGCGGCGCGGTGCACCGAAGACGACATGCCGCAGACGGTTGCGCTCCCACCATCCCGGCCGGGCAATGGCCGGCATGGCCTCGCTCAAGCGGGTGCAGATGCGGCCGTAGGACAGCGCCTCCTCGCGCAGGGAAGCATTCACCTCCATGCGGCGCTCAAGGCGCTCGCGCTCTGCAGACGGCATTTCGCCCAGCGCCCAAGCGGTCAAATTATCGCCCGCGGCCGCACCGGTCATCTGGCGGATCAGCTCGCGGCGCTGCTCGTCTTCAAAGGCGATCTCGCCGGGATCGAGCGCCTCCCCCAGCAGGGCGGTGAATTCCTCCAATTCCGCCGCTTCCGAAGCATCGGGTGCCGCGCCCACGGTAGCGAAGGCGGCCAGCAGCTTGCTCCGCTGAGCCGACGACAACTCGATCTCGCCCGGGTCGAGCGCCTCACAGAGGAGCTTCTCAAATTCATCGTCGGGTGCGCTCACCGCCTGCGACTCTCCGTCCGCCTCGGGGCGCGAAGACGACAGCTCCACCTCGCCGGGGGCGAATGCCTCGGCGAGCAGCTTTTCGAATTCGTCGTCAGGCGTCGTCATCGTCCGTGACCCTCCTTCAGCCACTGGTCGCGCAGCTCCTTCACCGCATGGTGGAGCAGATAGCCGACGTGCCCTTCGGTGATGCCGGTGACCTCGCTGATCTCGCGGTAGCTGAGGCCAGCTTGGAATTTCAACCGCACCAGCTCGCGCTCGCGCTCCGGCAGGGACTCCACCATGCGCAGCAGCGCGGAGTTTTTCTCCTCCGTCTCGATCCGGGCGGATGGCTCGGGAATGCCGTCAAAGTCGCGCTCCAGATGATCGTCCTCCAGCGGGACGAGGCGGAACTGCTTGCGCCGGATGTCGATCAGGCGGTTCCGGCAAACGCTGAACAGCCACGCGGAGAGATTCTGCGGGCGGGCCTTGGTGACTTCCGAGGCGAGGCTGAGAAAGGTGTCCTGCACGGCATCCCGCGCCATCTCGCGGTCGCCGCACTGGCCAAAGGCATACTTCAAGAGCGGCTTTTCATAGCGCTCCAGGGTTTCCAACAACCAGGCGTCGGAGGGCTCAGAGGTCAGTGCGGGCATGGAAGGAAACTGCGAGAGAGGGAAAACCCCCACCGCCGGACGAAAGAAACCGGCGGCGGGAGTATATGGGCCTTGGGGGAGAAAAACGGAAGCGCGGGAATCGGTGACGGAATGCATGACGGACTCCCCCAGGCTTCCTTGGAAATTTCCCGAAAAAATTTCGGCGGACCGCTCAGACCAACCAACCGCCGGCCATTGCCACGGCAAAAACGCCGAGCGAGACCACCACTCCGGCCCCGAAAATCAGCAACCGCCCGCGCCCGAGCGGCTGACCCTGGCGGAACAAACCGCGCAGGTAGAGCTCCGCCACCGGGCCGAGCAGGAAGCAGAAATTCGCCCCGACAGCCACCATCACTGCCATGATCAAGGCGATGGAGAGAGGCATCCCCTGCTCGCCAACCCACCCGACAATCGCCACCACTCCCGGAATTGCCAAAATGGCATTGTACCACAGCCGCAGCTTTTCCCAAGCCACCACGATTTCCCGCAGCGCCGGCCGCTGGTTGTAGTCCGCTTCCGGTCCGGCACCTGCACTTGGCGGGGCGTAGGGATTCTCGCTCATGGCAGGATCGCCAGGCGACGCAGGTAGTCGAAGGTGTAGAGGCCGGTCGAGTGGCCATCCGCCCAGAAAAGCTGGATCGCGTAACCGCCGACCACCTCGCTCTTCTGCAGCTCGAAGCCGCGCGGGCCGATCTGCTGGACCGGCCGGAGAACCCGGCCGAGCGCGTCCGGCTCGCCCTGACAGGCCGCGCACGGGCAGGCGCGGCGCAACAGGTCGAGCTGCAGGTATAGCTCCTCGCCATCCTCAAAGGCGAGGGCGAGTTCATTGCCGATCACGAGGACATTTTGCAGGCGGCTCATGCTGGGTAGGGACGATAACCGAAAAGTGCGGAGCCGACCCGAACGACAGTCGAGCCTTCAAGCACAGCATCCTCGAAATCCGCGCTCATTCCCATGCTCAATCCCGGCAGCGCGAGGCCGGATTCCTTCCGCAAGCGGTCCCGGAGTTCCCGGGTCGCGGCGAACCAGCGGCGGGCTGCCGCGGCATCATCCGGCGGGATCGCCATCAGGCCGGCAATCTCCACCTGCCGAAGCGCAGCCAATTCCGCCGCGGAGGCCACCAGTTCGTCGGGCGAGAAGCCGCCTTTGCTCGCTTCGCTGGCAATGTTCACCTCTAGATAGATCTGCGGGCGCTTCCCCTCCTCACTGGCGACGCGATCGAGATACTCGGCCAACCGCAGCGAATCGACGCTGTGAATGACCGGGAAGGCGGCCACCACCTTGCGCGCCTTGTTGCGCTGGAGGCCACCGATGAAGTGCCACTCGATATCGGCTGGCAGCGCCTCGATCTTCGGCGCGGCTTCCTGCTGGCGGCTCTCGCCGAAGCAGCGCTGGCCGGCGGCATAGGCCTCCTGCACCGCCTCAGCAGGAAAGGTTTTCGACACCGCCAGCAAGGTTACCCCGGCCGGTTCGCGATCGGCGCGGCTACAGGCGTCATCGATGCGTCCGCGCAAGGCGGCCAAGCGTCCGGCCAAGTCACCCATCAACGACGCTCCAGCATCCCGGCCATCCGGGCGTTGCGGGTGATTTCCACAAGGTCGCCGAGGATCGACAGACCCTCACGCTTGTAGGGATCCAGGCCGGTCGGCCACCGCGGGGTGTCATCGAGTTCGGCGGTCGCGTCCTTCGCCCGGCGCATGAACTCCTCGTTCTCCTTGCTCGGGTCGAAGGGGCGCAAATCGCCGCCTTTCTCCACGTCGTCCAGCGTCAGCTTGAAGAAGGTGAAGATCTCCTTGTCCTTCTTCTCCGCCTCGCCGAAGCGGGCCTTGCGCTCGACATTGCGCTCGTGCTGCTGGGCCTCGATGTCTTCGAGCTCCTTCTTCCGGTCGGCGAGCTTGAGCGAGACCTTGTTATCGCGGATGCGCGCCTTGGTCTTGGTCACGTCCTCGATGACGTAGGAGAAGTCCTTCGAATTCTTGATCCGCTCGGTGCTGAGTTCTGCCAGCCGCGGACGGAACAGGTCTTCCTTCTTCAGCGGTGCGAAGTCGGGAGCGACCCGGATGCGATCATACTCCAGCGGGTGATCGAGGAACGCCTCGCCCACATCCAACGCATCGGTAAGGCTCGGGAGGACCACGTCCGGCACCACGCCCTTGTTCTGAGTCGAGTTTCCGGACGGGCGGTAGAATTTCTGGATGGTCACCTTCAGGGTGCCGGCCTTGTTGCGGGCCTTGAAGAACGGCAGCATGCGGCCGATATCCATCGGCTGCTGGACGGTGCCTTTGCCGAAGGTGGACGACTCGCCGACGACCACGGCGCGGTTGTTGTCCTGGAGCGCGCCGGCAAGGATCTCACTGGCGGAAGCACTGCTCTTGTCGGTGAGTATCACCATCGGGCCGTCGTAGATTGGCTCCTTGGCGTCCGACTCCTTCACCTGGATCTCGCCGAAGGTATTCTTGACCTGCACCACCGGACCGCGCCGGGTGAAGAAACCGGTCATGCGGCGGACTTCCTCAAGCGCGCCGCCGCCGTTGTTGCGGAGGTCGAGCACGAGCCCGTCGATGCCTTCGTCCTTGAGACGCTCGAGCAACCGCTCCACGTCCACCGAGCAACGGGTCTTGCCCTCGTCAAAGTCAGCATAGAACGAGGGCAGGGTGATCATACCGATGCGCGTCTTTTCGCCGTCGGCGGACTTCATGTCGATGATCTCGGCGCTGGCTTGCTCGTCCTTCAACTCGACCATGTCGCGGACAATGGTGATAAGCGTGGTCTCGCCCGGTGCGCCGCCGGCAGGCTCGGCCTTCATCTGCACCGGCGTACCCTTCTGCCCGCGGATCAGATCGACCACCTTGTCGATCTTCATGAACATGATATCGACCATTTCGCGGGGTCCGTCCCCATCCGGGTCCACGGCCACCACGCGGTCATTCAGCTTGAGCGCGCCGTGCTTGTCGGCGGGTCCACCGACCACGATGCCCATGATCTTGGTCGCGCCGTCTTCCTCGCCCTGCAGCAAGGCTCCGATGCCCACGAGCTCGTTTTTCATCCCGTCGCGGAACCGGTCCATCTCGCGGGTGCTCATATAGTCGGTGTGCGGGTCGAACGAGCGGGCCACCGAGCTCAGGAACATCGCGGCCACGTCCTCGTCATCGACATCCTTCACCACGCTGTGAAGGAAGCGCTCGTAGCGCAGCGAGATCTTCTCCTTCGGATCCTTGTCGTTCTTCAGCGGATTCGGCTTGCCCTGCTTCTCGGCGAGCTGGGCGATCATGTCGCGGCGGAGGATTTCGGAAAGCAGCGCTTCCTTGGTCTGCTTGCGCCAGTTCTCCATCGCCTCGGCCTCATCCTTCGGCCACGCGGCGTCCTTGCGGCTGCGCTCGATGCTCTCGTCCTTGGCGAAATCGAAGTTGTTTTCGGCCAGCAAGCGCTTGGTTTCCGCCACCCGGGCTTCCACACGCTGCTTGAAGGTATCGTAGATGTCCTTGGCCGCGACCATGCTGTTCTCCTGCAGCAGCATGGCGGACAGATCCTTGCCATACTGGCGATTGAAGCGGTCGATGTCGGCTTGGATGAAGTAAACCTTCCCGGAGTCGAGGTCGGCGATGAAATCGTCGAGAAAGCGCTGGCTCAGGTTGTTGAACGGCAGCCGGGCGAAGTGGCTGTTTTGCAGCATGATCGCCATCTGCCGTCCGACTTCATCGAAATTGGCCTGCTGTGCGCAGGCGGTGAGCGTGGTGGCGGCGGCGACGGCCGCCAAGGCGGCTCTGCGAATGCGGGAAATGCTCATGGAGAGAACCAATTCTGGGCTGAACAAGTGGGAGAGCGTCGCACGAAGGTCCGAAATGTCGATTTTTTAAAAAGCACTGCACATATCCTCAGGGCTTCTTGGCCGCGGCCCGCTTTTCGGCCAGCCAGCGATCGAAATAGTCGTCCTTCGCTTGCTTTTCGAGCACCTTGAGATCTTCCACGGGATCCTCCCCCCCCGCGCCCGGCAGCAGGAAGAGACGCATCGCCTGATCCAGGCCCATCGGGCGGGCCGCGAGGGTCATTTCGAGCTTCATCACTTCGGCACCGCGGAGGACTTCCAGCTTCACCTTGTCCCCAGGCTTGTGACGGCGGATCTCGGTTGCGAAGCTCTCACGGGCACCCATTCCAGCGGGCCATTTGATGTCATTCAGCGCCACCACCACGTCATTGACCTGGAGGCCCGCTTTCGCTGCCGGCGTGTCAGGATGCACCCAGGTGACCCAAACGCCGCCGCGTTGCTCGTCGTTCCCCGGCAGCGCCACGTTCCGCTCGTCCATCTGGATCCCCACGTAGCCCTTCCCTTCCTTCCGCTGGTACTCGGAAACGACGACTTCCTTGAGCGCTTCCCGCAGCCGCAGCCTGACCTCGGGATCGCCCGTGGCGTCGTGCTCCTGGAGAAGGCGGTTTCCCGCATTCTCGGGCTTCTCCTGGGCCCAGGCGATCAGGTCGCGCTGGGCTTGGACGCGGTCCTTGTATTCCTCGCTCGCCAGGGATCCCAAGGCGGCGGCGGGAAACTCGCCCTCGCCCAAAACCGACGCCGGAAGCATCCAAAGGACACTTCCGGCGAGGGAAAGACGGATGGCATTTACCGGGCGCATTGCACGGCGTTGAAACACTTAGTTACCCGTGATGTTCTTCTGAGGCACCTCGATGGTGTCCTTCGGCTCGAGCTTGATGTTCATGTGCTCGGGCTTCCTGAGGTTGTATTCCTTCACCTCTTTGCCGCGGGTGAGGCGCACGCGGTTCATCGCGCCAAACGGCGTCGCACCCTTGGCGGATTGCACCGCTTCCCAGATGGTCAGACCGCGGTAGTACTTCACCGGGCCGGGGCTGACAACCTGCCCACCTACGGTGACGAGCACTTCCTCGAGATTCTCAAGGCTGGTTGCCATCACGTTCACCGCCGGAGTGGTGAAAATCTTTTCGGCGCGATAGGACGCCTCGATGTTTTGGGCAAGCGAGGTCGGGCTCAACCCTGCAGCCCGAATCGTGCCGCTCAGAAGCGGCATCCGGATCGTCCCAGCCTCGGAAACGGTGTAGGACCCGCTGATCAAAGATGAATCCTCGGCTGGAACGCCTTTGATCTGGATCTGGATTGCACGGCCCGCACTGATCGTGGTCTGTGCGACCAGCCCCGGCATCGAAAGGCACAAGAGCGCAAGCAACAGGAACAATCGCTTCATGAAACAAATTCTCGGTTGAGGATTCATGGTGTCAATACAGGTCTTGCTTCGAATCGTCGGAAGAGGAGGAACTCCCGCGCGGCGACTGACGGGGTGACGGAGGTTGCGTCGCACCTTGGCTCGCTGACGACGTAGGCATCGGCTGCGACTCGGCCGGAGCGTAGTAGGTGTAGTAGCTGGTGTAGTACTGATACTGGCTATCGCTGCGGACGTCCACGTTATTGAGGACCACGCCGATGACGTGGCCGCCCACGTTTTCCACCGCTTGCTTCACCCGCATCAGCATGTTGCGAGGCAGCTTACGGTGCTGGACCACGATCATGGTCAGGTCCACTTCGCTCGCGAGCACCGAGGCATCGCTGACGCCCAGGATCGGCGGCGAGTCCACCAGGACCAAGTCGAACCGCTGCTTCACGTCTTGGATCAGCTCCGACATGCGGCGGCTGTTGAGGATACCGGCCGCGTCGGCAGGCAGGATGCCGGAGGGCATGAAGTAGAGGTTGTCCACCGGCGTCTGAAGAATAACGTCCTCCAGCATCAGCTCCGTGGTCAGGTAGTTGGTCAGGCCGACGGAGTTGTTGATGTCGAAGAAGGTGTGCAAACGCGGGCGACGCAGGTCGGCGTCGATCATCAGCGTGGTGTAGCCACCCTGCGCACAGATGTAAGCGAGGTTGACCAAGGTGGTCGACTTGCCTTCGCCGGCACCGCCGGAAACGACGGTGATGGCATTGTCCTCCGGGTTCTTGCGGTTGAACTCGATGTTCGTGCGCAGGATCCGGTAGGCTTCGGCGTCCGGGCTCATGCCGCTCTGCTTGTAAAGCACGCCCACATCCTTCGGGATGACGGCCAGCACCGGCACTTGAAGGTAGCGCTCCACATCCTCCAGCGACTTCACGGAGGTATCGAGATACTCGAGGAAGAAGGCGACGCCGACCCCGAAGATCATTCCGACAACCGCTCCGAGCGCCAGGTTCAGCGTGACATTCGGGCTCACGGGAACGCCGGAAATCATCGGCTCTTCATGCATGATGATCGGCTCTTCCGTGATCCGCGTCTGCATCTCTTCGGAGATCTGCTTCACCTTGAGCTGCTCCAGCAAGCGCTGGGCGGTTTCGAAGTCGTTCTTGGCATCCACGAAGCTCTGCGCCGCGATGCCGCCCTTGATCGCCTCTTCCTCTTTCAAATCCATGCGGGTCTTCAGCCGCGACAATTGCTCTTGGGAGAGTGCGAGCTTGGCCTTGAGAGTTTCGCGGAGATTCGCAACCGCCTCCACCAGGTCCTTCTCCATCTCCTCCAGCATCTTCGCTGAGGAAATCATCATGGGGTGCCGCTCGCCTCGTCCCTGGCTTTTCATCCCCTCATACTCCCGCTTGGCGGTTTGGAACTGCGGCAAGAGCACCGGGATAATGTTATCAGGAAGACTCAGGCCCGAGGCATAATTCATCAACTGCGGGCCATCATACTTCAGCAAGGTTTCGATCTGGCTCTCCAACTGGATCTTGTCTTGTTCCAGTGTCACGTAGGCGCGGGCGGCCGATTCAGCGTCATCCGCCTGGTCGAAGCCCCTCGATCCTTGGAACACGCTCTGATCGCCGGAGTAGATGATTCCTTCGGTCCGGATGATCTGCGACAAGAGCTTCCGCTTGTCCTCAACTGCATCTTCCTGGACGATCACCGCCTTGCGGAGTTCATCAAGAGCCTGGTTGGCATTGTCGGCCTGGAGCTTGTTGCGTCGCTCGCGATAGGCCTCTGCCACTTCCTTGGCAATCTTCTGCGCATCCTTCGGGTCATTGTAGCGGACCCGGATCTCGATGAGAGATGTGCCCCGGATATCTTGTGCATCAACAATCCCCTTGAGGGTTCGCCGCACCGATTCGAGATCGGTGTTCCAACGATTCACGAGGTCGAGGTTCTCAATTGCGGCATCCAGGGTCTTCTGGGCCTTGATCACCGCGAACTCGGTGGGCAAGAACGTCGCCATAGACGACTCCTGACCCCGGTTATCGGTCATTCCCGGAATCACTTGGGTACCAGTGCCTTTCGGGCGGACCTGCACGACCGCGATGCTCTCATATTTCTTCGGCATCACGTAGGTGATGACGAGTGCTGTCATGAACACCAGGAGGAAGGTCAATAGGATGACCCCATACCGGTTCTTGACGACCTGCCAATAGTCGATGGCATGGAGGGAAACCTCCGATGGGTTGGTTGATTGGTTCATTTCGAACGATTGCTGAATGGTTTATTGATGCTGATGGCTTCCCGTTCAAACGAAAAACTCCCGCAATGGATGGCCATTGCGGGAGTCTTTGAGCGTGAAAGGGTCCTTGTCTTGTTGGAGAGTGTTTCCTGGAGAACCTGCCGGGATCAGAATTCGGCACGCACGCCCACGCTGACGCGGTTGCGGCTGTAGCTCTGATTGGCGAAATCGGATTCGGAATCCGTGTAGTTGTAGGAGAGGGTGCCGTAGAGCATCTCGGTGAATTTCACCGAGAGACCAACGTAGGCGTTCCAGACGTCCTCATCGAGACCGCCAGCCGACACTGGGGCCGGACCGGCAGCAGCAACCAAGCGGCCGTCGTCAAACGTCGCTGGGATGTAGTCCACTCCGCCGAAGACGCTCAGCATCTGGGAGACCGTGTATTCTCCGGAAACTCCGAAGCGGAGGGTCTGGCGATCACTGAACTCATAGGTTCCGGGACCGATGAAGCGTACGGTGTCGTATCCCTCGATGCCGTAGCGGACGAAGCTGCGGATCGAGAATTGCTCGTTGACTTGGCTGCGGGCGGTCGCTTCCAGATACGGGCTGACGGTATTCTCGGATCCGATTCCGTCCGTTTCGTGGAACTGGGCACCCGCGCGAGCGATCAAGATCGTGTTGGGGCTGAAGCGATGCTCGACACCAAGAAGCAGGTGGTGGTCGGTATAGTCAGACGCGAGCTGGTCGCCATCGGTCTGCGAGTAACGATAATCGAGGGTCAGCACCGTCTGGGGCGTGAGCTGGTAGCGGAACTGATTGTAAAGCATCCAGGTGAAGCGGTCCTGGTTGCTCACTTCATCATCATAGTCCAAGCCGGTGAGCGAGAAGCCCGTGTAGGTGGCGAGGCGCTCGGTCCACCGGTAGCCCACCGAATTGTCGGTCGACCAATAGAAGTACTCACCCAACTGACGGGTCGTCGAGAAGCCGTAAGCATAATCCGGCTCAAGCTCGTACGAGATGAAGTTCCGACTGGAGAAGCGAAGCCGCTCGCTGACGCGGTGCGTGACGTTCACTCCGGCGCGGGACTGCGTGTAGATGTCGTCAGATCCCGTCGCAGCCGGCTCGTCGAAGTAATAGATCGCACCAAGGCGAGCATAGACATCCCAAGTGGTCTGGGGCGTGATCGAAACGAAGGAGAGGCCAACGAATGGATTGACGCTGAAGGCTTCGTCTTCAAAGCCAGGATTAGGGTCAAGCACGCCGTCACCGTTGACGTCGGCCAGAGCGGGCGCCGTCGGGTTGACATTGTCATCCCAGATGAAATTGACGCCCGCCTGCCACTTGAGCGGTAGGCTTTCCTGAGCTTCGTCAGGAATGTAATAAAGATCGGCCTGAACCGCTCCGATGGTGGAGGCGACGGCGAGGGTGGAAAGAAAGCTGCGTTTCATGTAGCTTGGTATCAGCAGAATTTACGGGTGCAAAACGAACTCAGTTACGCTTCGCAGCGGAAAAGAACAAATCATCCGCCGGACGGTCGATCACCGTGCTGATAGGAGGAGTAAGAATGGGCGGAACACTCGGCGGGGTGCCCGGCGGGATAGTCGGCGGACCACCAGGGGTCGGACCGACAGGGCCTTGACCCGGGAAGTCCAACGGATTCCAAGCCGGCTTCACGTCGGCAACGGCACCCTTCGCGCCCTTGGCACTCTTGGAGCTGTAGCCGGATTCGCCGCGATTCGGATCGAGTCGGCTGAGAACCGCTTGCACATCGGCCAGCGCTTCCGGAGCAACGGCCACGGCGCACTGGGAAATCAAGCGCATCTTCTCCGGAGCCACGGAGGCGGCCGTTTCAACGATGGCGGCAACCGTCTTGGCATCGGCTTTAGATGCTTCGATGGCGGCCTTCACGACTTCGCAGGCACAGTCGGGATTTGCCGAAACTTCCTTCTCGACCACTTGCAGCACATCGGCCGGCTTTTCAGCGACGGCAATTTTTACGGAAGCAGCAAGGTTCAGGCAATCGGTTTCCGCCGTCGCAACGGCAGGAACGATGCTCAAAGCCGCTGCAACGAGCGCGAATCGGAACGTGGTTTTCATGTCGGAAAAATCGAATCGGGATGTCGGGACCGGGTGAGAACGAGCGGGTAGTGGGAATCGAACCCACATAGCTAGCTTGGAAGGCTAGAGCTTTACCACTAAGCTATACCCGCGAAGTCGTGGGGAAGCTAACAGCCCGTCAGAAGGGGCGGCAAGTTCTTTTTGCTGGAAATCTCTTGGATTTCCGGGCTTCCCCACGTGATCGCGTAAGCCATTGGACACAAGGATTTGGGTTGCAGCGGAGGCCCTGCCAAGATACGGACCGGGCCGCAGACAGCGGGTGTAGTTCAATGGTAGAACGCGAACTTCCCAAGCTTGAGGCGTGGGTTCGATTCCCATCACCCGCACCATTCCCCTCGCAGCGCCGGATTCACCGGCTGACGTAAACGTTTGCGTCCTCGTGAAACCGCCAGGGGAGATCCTGAGCCCGCGAAATCCCGATGCGGAAGCTGCTTATCACCGTCTGGGGGGCTCCCGTGACGATTCCCGTGCTCTCTCCGTCAAGAAATTGACAGCCGTGAGCACCCCCATCGATCCCCAGTGCGCGGGTCAATTTGCCGGGCCCGGAACACAAGTCGCGCATCTTCGCTTTACCCCGCCGCTCCATCATCCGCTCCATCCCCGCCAGCGGTTCCAAGGCGCGGAAGAGCACGAATCCCGATCCCTGCGGCCCATGGACCAGCACGTTGAAGAGCCAGTGGACTCCATAGTTGAGATAAACGTAGGCCGTTCCAGGCGGGTGGGACGCGACAAAGGCCCGTGCGCCCGGCCGGAAGAACGTGTGGCAGGCCTCATCTCCCTCCGCCGCGTAGGCCTCGGTTTCCACGATACGGCCCTCGCATCCGCGCCAGAGGAACTTCGCGCCGATCAGTTCGCGGGCGCAGACCAAGGGACTCCGCTCGAAAAACTCTGCCGTGAGCCGCTCCATCGCCTCAAAGCCCGGTCGGGCGGTCGATGAAGGTCCACTCCAGGGCGAAATCGCGGGCCAGCCGGGCAGCCACCGCCTTCACCCCGAAGGTCTCCGTGGCATAGTGCCCGGCATACAATATATTTACATCCAGTTCCTCCGCCAAAGGATAACTCCAATGCGGGCCCTCCCCTGTGATGAATGTATCAACCCCCGAGGCTGGGCAAATTGCAACTTCCGAACCCGCGCCGCCGGTGACCAGTCCTATCTTTCTCACTTCTCGGGGCCCGCCGGGACAGACATGCAGTGGACCCTCGACTACGTCGGAGACCTTTGAAATCAACGATTCCCGGGAAATCTCTACTTCCACGGTCAGCCCCAGCCGCGTCCCCTTCCAATCCAGGAAGGTTCCGCTCGCCTTGAATCCCAAGGCATTCATCATCAACGCATTGTTCCCCAACTCCGGGTGCACGTCGAGCGGCAGGTGGGCCGAATAAATGGCCAGCCCGCCGTCGATCGCCGCCTTGATCTTCCGGTAGAAGGCCCGCGTCAGCGGCTGCACGCCCTGCCAGAACATCCCGTGGTGGACCACCAGCAGGTCCGCACCCGCCGCCACCGCAGCCTCGACGACCGGCAGTGAGGCATCCACGGCCGCCGCGACCTTGGTCACGGTCCCGCCGTTCTCAAGCTGCAGACCATTAACTGCGCCCGAGTAGTCCGGGATCTCGGCAATCCTCAGCTCTGCATCGAGAAAGGCCACGATTTCCTGAAGGCTCGCCATGCCGCCAGCCTTCACTCCCCGCAGAAGCGAGTCAAATCCGCCGGTAGCTCGGAACGCCATTCGCGCATCCCCTCCCACTCCGCGGTCAGCTTGCAGGCGTGCAGGGCGTGGCGCGGCAGGATCAGACGCGCCACCGACTCGTCGGAAAGCCCGTCCGCCATCTGCTCCAGGTAGGGTTTCCCGTCCGTCCCGTAGATCTTATCCCCCACCAGCGGATGGCCGAGGTGTTCCAGGTGCACGCGGATCTGGTGCATCCGCCCCGTTTCCGGAAAACATCGCAGCACCGTGAACTCCCCGAGCGCATTGGAAAAGCGCCGCTCCACCCGGAAGCCCGTCACGCAATCCCTGCCCGCCGGATCCACCGCCTGCCGCAGCCAAATCTCACCGCCTGCTCTTATAATAGCAGCCTCCACGCGCATCTCCTCCAACGCCGGCGAGCCGTGGACGATCGCCAGATACTCCTTCCCGATTTCCCGCCGCTCGAATTGC
This sequence comes from Luteolibacter arcticus, assembly GCF_025950235.1. NCBI lineage: Bacteria > Pseudomonadati > Verrucomicrobiota > Verrucomicrobiia > Verrucomicrobiales > Verrucomicrobiaceae > Neoluteolibacter > Neoluteolibacter arcticus. The sequence goes on from NZ_JAPDDT010000010.1 coordinate 86,756, forward strand.
CGTGAGAAATGCCGCGCCGCCGCGGCGTGCTTGGCCACCAGCACCAGCCCGCTCGTCTCCCGGTCCAGCCGCGTCAGGATCGAAAGCCGCGCGCCGTTCGCGATCTCGTAGCGCAGCAACTCCTCCAATCCGCCGAGCAAGGTCGCCTCCACCTTGCCATTCGCCGGGTGCACCGCCAGCGGAGCTGGCTTGTCGACGACGATCCAGTCGTCCGACTCGTCGATCACCCGGAAATCACACACCGCCCGCACGCGGCGAGTAGCGGGTAGCAAGTAGCTTGTAGCGAGGGAAAAAGACGCTCTGAAGAACGCGCAAACGGCTGTTTCCCCTTGCTACAAACTACCCGCTACCTGCTACTTCCCGCCCATGTCCGCCGACGCGCAGCACACCCTCGCCTCCGCCGCCACCCTTGAGGGCACCTCCCTTCACACCGGGGCGAAGGTTACCCTGACCCTCAAGCCTGCACCCGTTGACCACGGCTTCAAGTTCCGCCGCGTCGATCTGCCCGACCAGCCGTTCATCGATGCCGATGCCGACAAGGTGCAAACCGTCGAGCGCGCCACCACCCTTGCCGAGGGCTCGGTCAAGGTGCACACCGTGGAGCACGTCCTCTCCGCACTCACCGGCATGGGCGTGGACAATGCCGTCATCGAGATGGACGCCAATGAGCCGCCGATCGGTGACGGTTCATCTCGCCCTTTCGTCGAGCTCATCAAGAAGGCCGGCCTCGCCGCCCAGGATGCACCGCGCAAGATCTGGGAGATCCGCGAGCCCATCCACCAGGAAACCGGCGATGGTTCGCTGATCACCATCGTCCCCAGCAAGACCTTCCGCGTCTCGGTCACCAATGTGGGCCCCGATGGTCGCTTCACCCAGTACTTCTCCAGCGAGGTCACACCGGAACTCTACGAGAAGGAAATCGCACCTGCCCGCACCTTCGTTTACTATGAGGACGTCAAGCCGCTGTTAGAGAAAGGCCTGATCAAGGGTGGCTCGCTCGAGAATGCCGTGGTCGTCCGTGGCAATGAGGTCATGAGCAAGGAAGCGCTCCGTTTTCCCAATGAATTCGCCCGCCACAAGGCGCTCGATGTGATTGGCGATCTGATCCTTTCCGGCAAGCGCATGCTCGGCCACGTCATCGCCATCAAACCCGGCCACGGCCCGAACTCGAAGCTCGCCGCCACCCTGAAGCGCGAATACGGCCGCATGCGCTCCCTTGCCGCGCCCTTCTCCCTGCCACGCGGCGAGACCGTCCTGGATATCAATGACGTCCTCAAGATCCTGCCCCACCGCTACCCCTTCCTGATGGTGGACCGCATCATCGACATGGTCGGCGACTCGAAGTGCACCGGCGTGAAGAACGTCACCATCAACGAGCCGTACTTCATCGGCCACTTCCCCGGCCATCCCATCATGCCCGGCGTGCTGCAGCTCGAAGCCATGGCGCAGGTCTCCTCCGTCCTCATGCTCCGCAAGCCGGAGAATCAAGGCAAGATCGGCTACTTCATGAGCGCGGACAACGTGAAGTGGCGGCGCCCCGTACTCCCCGGCGATACCCTGCACATCGAGGCCGAGGTCATCAAGATCCGCGGCTCGATCGGCCAGACCCGCTGCCGTTGCATGGTCGGGAACGAAGTCGCATCGGAAGCCGAACTGAAGTTCGCGCTCGTCGCCCAGTAAGCGGTCCACCCGATAAAAGCCGCAGGCCCTCGGACTGCTGGGATCATTCCCAGCTCTCCGAGTGCACGATGAGGCGGCCCGTTCTAACAGGTGGAAGCGATCCCGGAAGGTCGCCCATGCCCAAGTGAGCAGCCGGCCTCACCCTCGACTCAAAAGCGCCAAATCATCGCCGCAGTCCAAGGACAACTGCGTCGAGGTCATCCGGCAGGCGCCTCCTGCCTCACCGTCCGCCGGAACAGTGTCCACTGCCACAAGATCAGCGTCGTCCAGAGCCCCCCATACGCGAGCACAAGCAACCAATGGGGCAGCCGCCACCCGGGCGTGGTGATTATTACGTCTCCTGACCACTGAGCCTCCTGCCACCCCGGCTGCGGAAGTAGTGACGCATTGGTGAGCATCGATTTGTCCCGCCTGACCGACAACCCCTGCGGCCACCAAATCCTGCCATAATATACCAGACGGCAATACTTCAGGCATCCCGCCTCATGAATGACGGCATCAGGCATGGAGCTACTGCGCCACTCAATCAGCGCGACGGTCTCGACCTTCATCGAATCGACCCACGCCCACAGAAAGAACACCAATCCCGGCACGCCGAGCCAGAAGGCACGCGAGCGGGACAGGCGGAACTGAGTGCCCTTTTCCATCGCGCCGCCCCTTCTCAACCCCACGCGATCCCTTCGTAAAGCTCCGCCAGAGGAAGCTCGCAACCGATCTCCACGAGCGAGATCACCTCTGCCAAGCCACTGTATTCCTCCGCCTCGAAACCACCGCCGGAGCGTCGCCGATAGACCACCACCCGCGGCCGGTCCGACTCGACAAGCAGCAGCACCTTCAGCGACGGGATGGTGAGGTAGGCATCCTTCTTCTCCCCCATGTCGGTGCGGCGCGTCGATTCGCTGAGCACTTCCAACACCACCGCGGGTCGCTCCTGATAGTGGTCGGTACCGGAGTTCAGCTGGCAGACTACTTGCAGGTCCGGGTAGTAGAAGCGCGTATGATCGGGGTATTCGACCCGGACCTTCGCGTCGCTGCCGAAAGGCCGGCAGGGCTTGCCGCGAAGCTGGGATCCCAGTGACAGAATTCCATTCGCGGCGATCGCCGCATGGTCATTCGTCCCGCCGGACATCGCATGAATCACGCCGCCGAGATACTCGTGCCTGAGGTCCGAATGTTCCTCTCCGGCGAGGTAATCCTCCACCGTCACCAGCTCGGGCTTTTTCAGCGCGGTCATGCCCTACCCTAGCGACTTCGCCCTTCCGGGCAAAGGGCAAAGCCGGGCCGGAGTTCATGACCGGAAACAACCAGGCATTGACCCGCTGCGGCTTTCCCGAAGAGTCGCGGTGTGTCCTCGCTCCCCGAAGCCTGGCTTGCCACGCCGCGGAAATTCCCGCTGCGCGATCGCCTCATCTTCCTGCGGGTCGTCCGGCCGGACTGGATGGAGTCGGATGACCTCGCTTATTTCTTCGAGAACCACCGCCGGGTGCTGACCCACGGCCGGCTGGTTCTGGCGGCCGTGATCCAAGCAAACCGCACCCTCTACGATCCACAAGGGCCGGACGCTCCGGGCGAGATCGTCTATGACTTCGCCGGCGAGATGGGGCCGGTGGAACTGCTTGAGCTGGCGCTGCGACTGAAAGCCCTGCGCGACGGGGGCGCGGCCGACCCGAGGGCGGCCCGGATCGGCGACTACCTCGCGAAGTTCACCGAGCGCGTGTTCGGCTGGCCGATTCCCGAGGGCTGGGGGCCGGAGACCTGCCGGATTTCCTCGGTCTATTTCCCGCGCCATCACCTGTGGGGCTGCCGGCTCGCGGGAAAAATCTTGCCGGTGTGCGTCGATCCCGAGACGGGAGTGGCGGTGGTGTTTCCGGCGAAGTATTTGAGCGCGGAGTAGGCACCCCTTGGGAATTGACCGGGATCGCCTGACCAAGGCGTCATCGTGCCATGCACTACATGCTGCCGCCGGCCATGGCTCCGGCTCCGCGGAAGTTCCCGTTCCTCGACCAGTTCTCGTATCTGAAGATCGTGCAACCGGAGTGGTCGAAGCGGAACAACATGAATCTCTTCTTCAAGAACTACCCCCGGTCGCTGAGCCACGGGAGGCTGGTGCTGGCCGCCATTGTCCAGGCGAACAACCAGCTCTTCCAACCGGGCGCGAACGATTGTCCCGCGGTACTGGTGCTGGATCTCGAGGGCGAGATGAAGCCGGAGCAACTGATCCAGTTGGCGCACCGGATTTTCGATCTCAGGCAGGAAGGAACAGCGACCACCGAGCGCGAGCAGCAACTGGCGGACTACCTGAACGCGGAGAGCCTCCACGGCTTCGGCATGCCGGTGCCGGAAACGATGGGTCCGGAGTCGTGCCGCATCACCGCCGTCTTCATCGTCCGCAAGCACCTGCCCGGCGGACACCTGCAGAGCAAGATCCTGCCCGTGTGCGTGAATCCAGACAACGGCGTCGCAGTGGTGCTGCCCGTGAAATACTGGAGCTGAGCGATACCAGACAGCGCATCACACCGCGAGCGTCAGTGCCTGCGCGTCCGCCCAGCGCTTGAGCACGCGGAACTCGAATTCCCCCGGCCAGCGGTTCCACTTGCCGCGGACTTGCACGATGCGCCGCGTGGCGCGCTCGACCTCGATGGTGAGCCGCGGCACGATGCGGGCAGGCACGACAGCAGGATGAAGCTGGCGCAGCGAGAAAATCGCCGACTTCCCGCTCCGGCAACGACGCCAGTAGCCCGCCACGCAGTGCCGGAGTTCACGCCCTTCGGCGAGGAGTTGGGCGTGACACAGCCGCTCACGGAACACCCACACCGAGGGCGCGGCGAAGCCTTCCGCACAGACGATCTCGAATGGTGTGACGTCGGGCATCGGCGCCCAACTGGCGTCGCTGAGATGGCGGAGTTCGGCCCGCAGGCCGCCACGGGTGAGGTCGGTGTCGCGAAAGTGCACCCCTTCCACAATCGCCGCATCTAACAGGGAGCGCCAGCGCCGGAACGCATGCCGCCGGAGTTCTCCCAGAGGAAGATCGACCAGCAGCCGGGCGCGATTGACATGGTCGTGGTCGAGCAATTCCACCAGCACATCCGCGATCACGCCGAATTCACGCGGATCGAATTCCCGCGCCGCGGCCACTTTGGCAAGCAGCCGCGACCACAGCTCGTCGTTGGAAAAATCCCCAACAAGTCTGTGGGCCAGCACCTCGTCGCTCAAGGCGTCCGAAGCCCCGAGGGTGACGAGTTGCCCCCAGCGCAAGGCCTGCCGGATCGACACGGTCGCCGGGGCCTGAAGGGCATGGTGAACCGCGCGCCCGGTGATCGAGCGCGGAAAGCCCTCGGCCCGCCGCCAACTGCCGCCTTGGGCGAGATGGCAGTACCAGTCGCGCTCGATGAGATGCAGCGCGCCGCGGATGCGCCACGCGGATTCAAAGAAGCCGGGCACCGGCCAAGCGGCGAAGAGATGATGGAGCAGATCCTGCCAGCATTCCTCCGGCGATAGTCGCGACGGCGGACGCCACGAATCAGGCGAGCGCAGCCACCGGCCGGAGTACGCGGCGACCCGCGCCAGCATCGGCACCAGTTCGGCAGACAGCGGGTGCGGCCGGTCGAGCAGGTGGCTGTGGATGGCAAGCGCTTCGGCGAGCCGCTGGCAGGGATCACGCAGGGACGCGGTCACCTTGCGAGGCGGGCGGAACATCCGGCCAAGAGCGCGGCCGTGTTTACGAAAGCAGGGATTCTGAATATGGGAGGCGACCCACGGACGACCGGCGATGATGTCGGTGACGATGGCGAGGTCCCCTCCCGAACGGGAGTGGAAAGAGGGCATGGCAACGGAGAGTTGGGAACGGACTAGCACGCCGCCCGAAACGGGCAGCACGGCTTACGGGGCGCGCTCAAGAAGCGCGGCCAACGACCAACTCAGGAATGAACCGATGCCATGAACATGACGTCCCCGAACTATCCAACCACCCGGCGAAAGCAATTCCAAACTCCCGCAGGCTGGACTCCGGCCCCGGCATCGGGATGGATCGGCCGCGGATGGATCCGGAACTGGAAGCAGCAGCGAGAGCCGCAGGAGTGGGCCGAGGGGAGAAGCACATTTTCCTCTGCGCCGATGCGAGCAAGCCAAAGTGCTGCGACCCGGCACAGGGACTGGCGTCGTGGGAGTTTCTCAAAAAGCGGCTGGCGGAGCTGGGACAAAGCGGCCCGCTGATCCTGCGGACGAAGGCCGATTGCCTGCGCGTCTGCATGCGGGGGCCAGTCGCCGTGGTCTATCCAGATGGCACCTGGTACCACTCGTGCACGCCGGAGGTGCTTGCGCGAATCGTCACAGAGCACCTCGTCGGCGGGGTGCCGGTGGAGGAGTTCCGGTTGCGGGGATGAGACGGAGATCGAAAGATTCTCGAAACTTCGGATTCAACCGCGAAATCACGCGAAAGGACGCGAAATTTGAAACAGCCAAAAGGCCTTTCGATTTCCTGCCTTTAAGATTTCGCGTCCTTTCGCGTGATTTCGCGGTTAAAAATCGAATCAAGATTTGGTCCCTTTCGTTGTCCCCCCTGACTTTCCTCCGCAGCCGGTTGTCGCTCCGTGCTTGCTCCGGCGGGCGGTCCGGCGCATGGCTTGGCCCTTGCCATGCCCGGTCTGATCATCGCTCCACGCGCCCGCATTTTCCACGGCCACGAATGGGTCTACGCCACGGAGGTGAAAAAAACCTTCGGCGATCCCCAGCCCGGCGACGTGATCACGCTGAAGGATTTCCACGACCGGCCACTCGGCACGGCCATCTACAACCCGGCCTCGCAGATCGTCGCACGGCGCTTCTCGCGGCGGCGGCAGGATCTCGATGCGGACTTTTTCCTGCGCCGGATCGGCCAGGCGATCGAGCACCGGAAGAACGCCGGCCTCGATGAAACACTGGCGCGACTGGTGTGGAGCGAGTCGGACGGGCTGCCCGGCCTGATCATCGACCGCTACGGCGCGCACGTGGTCGTGCAGACGCTGACGCTGGCGATGCGCCAGCGGGTCGAGTTGATCGTGGCGGCGTTGAAGGAGTTGGTTTCACCGGACTCCATCATCCTGCGCAATGATTCGCCGGTGCTGAAGGCCGAGGGCATCGAGGAGGAAATCACGATGCTTCACGGCGCGACTCCGGGTGCCTACGTGGTCGAGGCGAACGGCCTGAAGTTTGAGATCGATCTCTTCGACGGGCAGAAGACCGGCCTGTATCTCGATCAGCTCCAGTCCCACGCCGAGGTCGCGAAATTCGCGAAGGGCAAGCGCGTGCTCGATTGTTTCACGAACCAGGGCGGCTTCGCCCTCGCCTGTGCCAAGGCCGGTGCCGCGAAGGTCACCGCCGTGGACATCTCCGAAGGTGCCTGCGCCGCCGCCCGCCGCAATGCCGAGCTGAACGGGCTTGAGGTGGAAGTCATCGCCCACAACGTCTTCGACTTCCTCAAGCACGCGCAGCCGGAGTATGACCTGATCATCCTCGATCCGCCGAGCTTCACGCGAAACAAGAAGACGCTCGTCGACGCCATGCGCGGCTACAAGGAGATCCACCTGCGCTCGCTCAAGCTACTGGAAAAGGGCGGCATCCTTTCCACCTTCTGCTGCTCCCACCACGCGAGCCGCGAACTCTTCCAAGAGAACCTCGTCGATGCCGCGGTGGATGCGAAGAAGTCGCTGCGGCTGGTGATGAACCACGGCCAACGCCCGGATCACCCGGTGCTGCTCGCGCTGCCGGAGACGGAGTATCTGAAAGGCATCACCGCCGAACTGATGGCGGGGCGATGATGGCTGTAGCGGCGGGTCTATGACCGTCGCACTTTGGCGGCCACAAGCCGCATCATGAAACTCCCGATTCGACGACACAAGATCGGCTTCTCAGCGAAGGAGCCGGCAAGATCCTGGGCGCGATCATTCCAGGGAACTCTCCGGTACCTCTTTCGCTTCCCCCTGGGGCACATACGGAGTCCCGTCGTCCCATCGCGTCTCCCAATGCGCCGGGCGGCATGAGACGACGGAGGGACCTGTCGCACTCTCGAATGAGAAGGTCGTCCCTCTTTCACCCTCACCGGACAAGGTCGCGCCCAAGCCGGCTCCGAAGTTGTTCCACACGGCCTTGTTATAGGCCTCGGCCGTGATGACGTATCCCATCTTCGGGATCACGAACATCGCGCCCGACTCCTGCACCATGAGCCCCGCAGGGATGCCCCTCACGTCCACGATCTTTTTGCTCACCGGGTGATAAACGAAACCGGGCTGATCCCGCACCGGCTCCGCCAATGGGATCTTCGTTTCCGCTTTCTGGTGCGGCGGCCGTTGGCTTGCCTTGGACGGCTTTCTCGGCCCGCTGTCGGCCGGATCCGTGATTCCTTTCCGATGATCCGCCTCCCGCGTGGAGGATGATCTCTCGCCGCCCTCCTTTGCATCATTCTGACGAACCTGCAAAAGCAGGAGCAGAGCCAGCACCAGTAAGAGAGCCGACAAGGCCGGGGCACCGATCCTTTTCACCCTTTCATGAAACAGAACCTTCTGCTTCCAGGTCAAGCGATCAACTCTGAATGGATGGACGCAGGATGAAGATCACTCACCTTCGGTCGGAGCCTTTCCGCCCGGGATCCTGAAAAGGCGCTGCGTGCCCTCGGGCGCACCGGGATCCTGGAGGACCGCGCCGGGATCCGAGCCATTGGAGTCGATGATCTTGTTGTCGTAGGGGCTGAAGAAGAATCCCGGCTTGCCGGGCACGGGCTTGGCCTCCGGCAAGCTCTGCGTGGCGGCATGGGCCGCATCCAACTCCTTGGCAAGCTCCTCCTTGGCAATCGCCTCCTGCTCCGGATCCATTTTGGGGATGCGGAAATGCTTCTTCTGGTCCGAAGGAAACATCGGATCCGCGACGAGCGTGCCTCCTGGTATCCCCTTCACATCGATGATCGCGCCGCTGAAGGGGCTCTTCACGTAGCCCGGCTTGTCAGGGATCGGCTCGGCGATCGGCGGCTTCTTCTCGGCGACCTCGGGACGCTCGCTGGCCTTGGTCGGTTTGCTTTCCGGCACAGGTGCCGGAGCCTCAAGCTCCTTTGCGACCGGTGCCACGGATTCCTTCGCCGAAGCCGGCGCCGCGGGTCCCTTCTCGGCAGTGGCCTCCTCCTTGCGCTCGCAAGACAGCAAGGCCAACGCCACCATTCCCGCGAATCCGAGTTGTTTCATGCTTTCAAGAGATGAAAGGTCGCTATCAACCCGTCAAGCTGTCCGCAGATGAATCCTTCTGACTGGCCGTGGCGGGACGCAACACCCCTGCGCTTCGACCGCTTCATGGAGCTCGCGCTCCACGATCCGGAGCGCGGCTACTATGCACGTCGTATTCGCGGTGTCGGCCGCGGTGGTGACTTCACCACCACGCCGATGCTGACACCGGCACTCGGCAAGGCGGTCTCGTCATGGTCGAAGGGGGCGCTGAAGGGCAGCGGCTGCCGCGACCTGATCGAGCTCGGCCCCGGCGAAGGCGTGCTCGCTGAAGCCGTAATGAAAACCTTCCCGTGGTGGAAGAAGCCACGGCTGCACCTTGTCGAGCGCTCGGTGCCCTTGCGGGAAAAGCAAGCCGCACGCCTCGGCAAGCGCGTGATCTGGCACGACACCATCGAGTCCGCGCTGGATGCGTGCGGGGGCAAGGCGTGCATCTACTCGAATGAGTTCGCAGACGCATTTCCCGTGCGACGTTTTCGCCGCGATACCGATGGCTGGAGCGAGCTGTTTCTCACGCCGCAGGAGAGCTGGCAGCCATGTGAGTCGCTGCCGGAGTCAACGGTATTCACGCTGACCTTTTCTCCCGGCCAGATCGTGGAAGTGGCGGAGTCGTATCACGATTGGCTGCGCGGCTGGCTCCCTCATTGGAAAGCCGGACGCATGCTGACCATCGACTACGGTGCGCTGGTGGAACCGCTCTATCACCGCCGCCCGCGAGGCACCGTCCGAGCCTATCTCCTACAGCAGCGCCTCGAAGGCCCCGCGATCTACGAGAATCCCGGCCGACAGGATCTCACCACGGATGTGAATTTCACCGACCTCCAAGCGTGGTCCTCCCCGCAGGCGGAGACCGTGAAACTCACAACCCAGCGCGAGTTCCTGCTACCGCATGCCAACCCGGCCGACCCCGCGGATGCTCACGCCGTCGATGCCGATGGCGCAGGCGGCAGCTTCCTGGTGCTCGAGCAGCGAGCGAAACCAGTCAACGAGCCGGCGCCTCGAGCTTCGTGATCAAACCATCGATCACCGAGTCCACCGACAGCTTGATCTTCTGATTCGCGGCGAGGGCCTGCTGACCTTCGGGAAGGTGACGCGTCGCATAGTCGACCGCCGCCTCCGTGCGCTTCCCGGCTTCGGCGAGGAGAGCCACTTCGGCAGCGTCGTTGGCGAGAAGCGTCCGGCACTGTTCACCCACCTTGAGGTGCCAGCGATCGAGGTCCTTGCAATAGACCGCGAGCACCCCGTCCTTCTCGACACCGACACGGGCGGCGGTTTCCTTCAGATAAGCATCGATGCCGCCCGCCGGTGTCTTCTCCAGCACCCGTGCGCGGAGCCTGCGGCCGGTGAAGCGCTCGAAGTTGGCGAGCTTGAAATTGAAAGCCTTCGCCCGGTCCCAATCGGTGGGAAGGATCTTGTCGGGATCGTCAAACGGAGCATCCGGGCCCGGCTCGCGGGGTCCACCGTAGGCCTTCGCCGCGCCGGTCATTCCGGCGAACGATTTTTCGCTCACGACGAATGCGCCGGCCTCCGCGCCCACCCGGAGGATCTTCACCTTCATCCGGTCGCCTTGCTCGATTTTCGGAAGCACCTCCAAGCCGCGGACCACATGGCCGAACACGCTGTGCAGGTAGTCCAGCCGATGCACCTCCCGCAGCATGAAGCACCACTGGGAGCCATTCGTGTCGGGGCCATCGTTCGCCATCTGCACCACCCCGGCGCGGTCGTGGCTGAGGGCGGGAGTGATCTCGTCCGGAAACAGGTAGCCCGCGTCACCATCGCCGGTGGCGGTCGGATCGCCGCCCTGGACGACGAAGTCCGCGACCACCCGGTGAAAGGTGAGGCCATCGAAAAACGGAGTGCCCTTCTTGGGACCGAGCGTGCCCTCCGCAAGGCCGACGTAGTTCGCCACCGTCATCGGCGCTTCCTTGAAGTGGAGCTCCGCCACCACCACCCCGCGCGGCGTGGTCACTTCCGCATAGAGCCCGTCCGGGAGGGATTCTTCGGCCCGGGCGGAAAGCAGGAAAAGCAAGCCGGCGAAACCGAGGAGCGATGAGCATTTTCCCATGTCCGGAAGCTGGCGGACTTCTTCCCCGCGGACAATCCCCGGAGCCGCGACGCGCCGAATCTGCACCGGACAACCGATTTCCTGCCGAACCGAACGCCGGACTCGCCTTGCCCCGGGAAAAAAAGCGCGCATCTTCCGCGCATGCTCCGGAGCCTCTTCGCCCTGTTCGTTCTCATCCTGCCGCTGGCCGCCTTCGAGCTGCCGGCGAAATCATCCCAATGCGTGGTCGGCACCGCGAAAGATTGGAACAGCTCGAATGTCACGCTGAACACCTACGAAAAGCGCGGCGGCCAGTGGGTAAAGGCCAGCGGCCCGTGGACCGGCCGGCTTGGCAAGAACGGCCTCGTCTGGGGGCTCGGGATCAGCCCGGTGCCCGCGGGTGCCAAGGTGAAGAACGAGGGCGACATGCGCGCACCGGCCGGCGTCTTCCGCATCGGTGGCGCGTGGGGCGTGCCTGCCAGCATCCAGAAGCACCCGAAGCTTTTCTACCGCCAGGTCACCACCCGCGACCTGTGGGTGGAGGACCCGCAGTCACCGAACTACAACAAGCACCTGGTGCTCGACCACGAACCGGCCACGGCGTGGGAGAAGAAGCAGCAGATGAAGCAGAACGACTACCCGCACACCCTGAAGCTCTTCATCGCCCACAATGCCGCGCCGAAGATCTCGCCCGGCCAGGGCAGCGCGATCTTCTTCCACATCTGGCGCGGCGGCGGCTCGAAGCCCACCGCCGGCTGCACCACCATGGAGGAAAAGAAGCTCCGCGAGCTGATCGCCTGGATCGATCCCGACAAGCAGCCCATTTACGTGCTACTGCCCGAGGCCGAATACCAAGCGAAGAAGGCGGAGTGGAAGCTGCCTTGATCTTCTAGAACGTAGGCGCGGTGGTGACACCGCGGAAGCAACCGGAGAGGCGGACCTCGCCGGACCACTCCGCATTCTCACGAATGCGCCTACCTCCAGAACGCGCTCGCTCCATGATGATCAAAAGGTAGGCGTGGTGGTGACACCACGGAAGCCACCGGAGAAGCCGACTTCACCAAACCACTCCGCATTCTCACGAATGCGCCTACCTCCACAGAGAGAAGGCGAAGTGGCAGTTCCCGTGAATAGGGCCTATCAGACCTGCGCGCCCTCTTCCTTCTTCACCGCCACCCCCTGATAGAAGATCGCCATCACCGGCAAGCACAGCGCGGAGAGCGCCGCTTGCACCCACCAGTACGCCGTCCAGCCGCCGTGCTGCTGCACCACGGCGTAGTCGTAGAGAAACTTGCCGAACAAGATCCCGATCACCGACCCCACGCCATTGCTGGCCAGCGTCAAGAGGCCCTGCGCCTGGGTGCGCATCGACGGATCCACCCGCCGGTCGAGGAAGAGCTGCCCGGTGATGAAGTAGAGCGTGTAGCACAGCCCGTGCAACGAAATGCCGGCGATGAGCCACCCGGAGTTCCCCGTGCTCCCGGCCACGGAGAAGAGCGCATAGCGCAGTGCGGAAAGCCCCAGCGCGATCATCAGCACCGTCTTCACGCGGAAGCGGGTCATCACCACCGACATCAGCAGCATCGCAACGATCTCGCTGATCTGGCCGATCGTCATGGTCGCGGAGGGCGTCGTGCTGCCGAGCGCTATGAGATGCATCGGCGTGTGCATGAAGAACACCGCCAGCGGAATGCTGAGCAGCGTGGTGACGGAGAAGAAAACCAGGTGATCGCGTTCCTTCAGCAGCCGGAAGGCATCGAGCCCCAGCAGCGTGCGGAGCGAGCGCGAGTTGCCCATCGGCGGGGTGTTCGGAAGAAAGAGGGCGAAGGCGGCCCCGATGAAACGGGTGATCGCCGCCGCGTAGCCGGCACCCGGTGAACCCTCGAAGTGGAACACGAAGCTGGTCAGCACCCCGGCCGCCATCCACCCCAGTGTGCCGCCCAGCCGCACCACCGGGAATTCCCGCTCGCCTGACCGCAGGTGAACCATCGCGATGCTGGCCAGCATGCTCCACATCGGTGCCGCGACAATCGACGCGGCGGCGAACAGCCCGAGGAAGAGATGGGGCGAGCCGAGCCGCTCGAGCGCGGCAAAGGCCGCGGCCAGCAGCAGCCCGCTGACCATGCCGATCACCGCGAAGACCTTCTGCGCCGGGAAGCGGTTGTCAGCGATCGACCCTACGATCAATGGCGAGATCAACGCGGCGAGCGGCCCCACCAGGAAGGCGTAGGCCACCCACTCGCTGCCCAGCCCGCGCGATGCCAGGATATTCGACAGCGCCGGGGTGTAATAGCCCGGCGACATGCCGAGGAAAAAGAACACCGTCCACAGGCCGCCGAGGACCGCGAGGGCGCTGCGGGAGGGCATGGGCAAGGACACGGCGCGACGCTAGCGGGCCGCTGCCGGGGTGCAAGAACACCCCGGCTCAAATGCCGGACAATTTCCGCAGGGCCTCCTGATGCCGTCCGTCGTAGGGGATCAGCACGATCCCGGCGAAATTACACACTGCGGAGAGCAGCAGGCAGATCGCGCCCGAATGCATCCTGGATGGTCCCATCGCGAGCAAAACGAGGAACAGACCGAGACCGGCCAACCCGGAGAAGAAGGCGATGAAGCACCGCGTGAGCAGGGACTTCCGTATCAGCGGAGCAGCGAAAGGGGCAAAGACCACTCCTGCGGAGAAGGTCGCGAAGACCGCGAGCGTCGGTGCCAGGGGAAGCATGAGAGGCTGCTGTCGATCTACCACCCTATCGAAACACTCGACCCAAAACCGCCAGCCATGCGTCCATTTGAAAGCCGGATAGAAGTGAAAGGCACCGAACAGCACCAAGGCCACGCCAAGGAATGCAGGCCCCGCCATGCGATGGAAGCGATTCACGGGCCGAGGCTAACAGACGGGCAGCCAAGGACAAGCAACACACAAGTCGATGGCAGTCCTTGTAACGGGGCAGCCCCAGGTTCTTCCAAGCCCACCGCGTAGCGGTCAAGGACGGTAGCAGCCTCTTCAGCCCGCGGAATCCTATGGGAACGGTGTCGCATCGCGACACAGGAATAGCACGGGGACGACCGTCGCTGCCTCCCGCGTGCCAGCTCGTTGAGCTTGGATCGTTCGCCCGACTGGTGGAGGCTTCCATCATGACCAAGGATCCTCAATCCGTTCCGGGAGCGTTCCAGTATGGTGGCATTTGGTTTCTCACGGACCGCACCATTGCTCAAATTCCTCATGCGGTCTCTTGCCCTGCGCTGGACTTCCTGGAATTGGCACGGTCAGACACGAGGCTGCCGGATTTGGCCGGAGCTCCTCTGGCATCGTGGCTCCTTGCCAGAGTCAGTTCGATGACCCGGGGCAACATGCCCTACAGCTACGATCAAGTCCAAGGGTCAGACGGGAACGACCTCTATCTGGGTTTCACCTGCCACGAGAGCGATGGGAAGGTGGTTGGCAGCGTGGCATTCCTTGCCAGCGCGGATCACATCAGCCTCCAGGCAGATGCCGTTCCACCGGCCTCACCCGAGCGCTTGCGGGACGCGATCATCAAGGCTGTTTTTTCCAGTCCACCCAAGGTGGCTCGCTCGCGCGTCACAGTGACTTGGACCGATGGAACCGATGATGCCGCCAGGAACAGCATCCCCCGAGCCTACGGGTTTGACGGAGAGCGTTACCTCAATGAGCTAGCACCGCAGCACGCCATTGATTGGAGCGAATACGAATAGCCCCAAGAAACACGCCCTCACCCCAGCCAAGTCCGGATCATTGTCTGCGGAGGCCCGGCGCTCAAAACTTCCGCTGCCCATTCCCCCGCACCCGGTACTGATAGCTCGTCAGCTCCCTCAGCCCCATCGGGCCGCGGGCGTGGAGCTTGTCGGTGGAGATCCCGATCTCCGCACCGAAGCCGAATTCCTCACCATCGGCGAGGCGGGTGGAGACATTGTGGAAGACGCAGGCCGAGTCGCAGCCGGAGAGGAACACATTCGCAGCCTCCTCATCGCTGGTGACGATGGACTCGGTATGATGCGACCCGTGGGTATTGATGTGCTGGATCGCTTCCTCCACGGAATCGACGATCTTCACGGACAGGATCAGGTCGAGATACTCGGTGTCCCAGTCCTCCTCGGTGGCGGGCACGGCATCGATGATCTGGCGGGTGCGCTCGCAACCGCGGATCTCCACACCCTTTTCCACCAGCTCCTCGGCGATCTCCGGCAAATGGCTGTGCGCGACGGCCGAGTGGACGAGCAGCGTCTCAAGCGCATTGCACACGCCGGGCTTCTGGGCCTTCGAGTTGACGGTGAGCCTCGCCGCCATGCCGGCGTCGGCGGCCTTGTCCACGTAGATGTGGCAGATGCCGTCGTAGTGCTTGATGACGGGCATGCGGGCCTGCGAGACCACGGTCTCGATCAGCCCCTTGCCACCGCGCGGGATGATCAGGTCCAGCCACTTGTCCATCTGGCACAGCGCGCTGACGCTGGAGCGGTCCGTGAAAGGGATGAGCTGGATCGAGTGCTCGGGCAGGCCGGCAGTCTCGCCACCGGCTTGCAGCGCCTCGGCGATGGCGCGGTTGCTGTGGATGGCCTCCGAACCGCCACGCAGGATGGTGGCATTGCCCGTCTTGAAGCACAGCACGGCGGCATCGCTGGTGACGTTCGGCCGGCTTTCGTAAATGATGCCGATGGTACCGATCGGCACGCGCACCTGCTGGAGGTGCATGCCATTCGGGCGGGTGAACTTGTCCATCACTTGGCCGACGGGATCGGGCAGCTCGATGACCTGGTCGATGCCGTGGGCAATCCCCTCCACCTTCGCCGCGTCGAGCTTCAGGCGATCGAGCATCGGCTTCGACAGGCCCTTCGCCTCACCGGCGGCCAAGTCGAGGGCATTGGCCGCGACGACTTCAGAGGTGCGGGCACGCAGTTCGGCGGCCATCGCCTTGAGAATCTCGTTCTTCTGCTCCGTGGTGAGCTGGGAAAGCTTGTACGAGGCCGCGCGAGCATTGCGGGCCAGCGTTTCCACGGCGGAGAAGACTTCGGCGTCGGTCATGGGTCAAAGAGGCAGAAAGCAGATCGTGTCGCGCATGTCGGCAGGGGTTGCCGCGGCGGCGATGACTTCGAGATCACCCACCATCGCCCCAATGGCAACCGCTGTTTGCGCAGCAAACACCAGGCCGGAAAACGAACGCCCGGTGACATGAAAGTCATTCGCGATTCTCAGGAGGTCGGTGTCCTGGCTCACCAGGACCCTCCCCAGTCCGGTGGCGCGCAGCAGCAAACTTTCGTCGTCGAGCGTCGTGGTGCCATCATCTTGCGCGGTGAGCACATCGATGCCGCGTTTGCGCAGCGCGACTGCGACCGACTTCGGAACGTGCACGTCCATGTAGTAGGCAAGGGTCATCGCCTCGCGTCACGAGCCGCCCGCAACTTCCCCATCAGCGCGGTTTCTTGTCGTTCTGCCGCGAGTTGACCGGCCCACTGCGAATCTGCCGCGATCTGACGGTCCAGTTGCTCCCGGTGATCGTGGTACCATGCCATGGCGGCGTGGATGCGGGCCGGAGTGAGATGGGGATGATTCTCCACCAGCGATGGGATCGACCCGTCCGCGGCGAAGTACGACAACACCACCTCGATCACCTTCACGTTGGTGTCGTCGATCCACGCCCTGCCTTCATGGTCGAGGCGAATATGGCTTGAAGATGCAACCGTCACGGTGTGAGTGAATCACAGGTTGAGGGCAGCGTCAAACCCGCGCCCCGAAGCGCGTCGAGAGCCCCTTTTCCCCCGCCAGGATGCCGGCGAGGCGCTCGGGCTTGCGGCCGTGGGCGATGTGAACGGTGATGCCGGCATCGACGGAATTCTTCACCGCCTGCAGCTTCGATGCCATGCCGCCGATGGAAAAACGGCCGCGCTCGTCCTTCGCGAAGCCGAGCACCGCATTCACGTCGGGCACGTCCTCGACCAGCTCATTGGTCTCCGGCGAAAGCAGGCCATCCACTGAGGTCAGCAGGATCAGCGTCTTCGCGCCGAGCAGGGTCGCGACCTGCGAGGACAGCATGTCGTTATCGCCCACGCGGAGTTCCTCCACGGCCACCGAATCATTCTCATTGATGATCGGGACGATGTTCGGCTCGGCGAGCAGGCGCTGCAGGGTGTTGGAAACGTAGGTGCGGCGCTCCGGCGTCTGGAGGTCGGCAGCGGTGAGCAGGACCTGGGCGACGGCCAGATTGAAGTTCTGGAAGAGCGACCCGTAGGTGTGCATCAGCCGAGCCTGGCCGACCGCGGCGCAGGCCTGCTTGGTGGTCAGGTCGTCACTCGGATACCCGGCCAACCCGAAGGCGGACACGCCCGCACCGACCGCGCCGGAGCTGACCAGCAGGCAGCGGTGGCCGCTCTCAACGAGCCCGGCGATGGCGGTGACGAGGCGGACCAGCGAGGCACCATCGAGCGTTCCATCGCTTGCGCGGGTCAGGACGCCGGTGCCGGCCTTGATGACAGTAAGGGATTCCATGGCGGAAAAATGCGGGGCCGCGCTATGGCCGCAAATCCCGCGGGAGGCCATCGCAAAGCGTGGCAGTCACCGTGCCATGCCGCCCGTGACAAAGAAATGCGCGGGCAATCGGCGTCGGGTCTGCTATGACGGGGAAGCGGCTCTTCCCCCCGGATTGCCAACACGTCTGGAACGATGAATCGCCTGCTCCTTTCCGCCGTCCGCCGGGGACTGATCCTGTCGCTGCTGCTCACGCTCGTCGGCGGATTGCACGGCGCGACCTTGGGAAACACCACCGAGGGCACCAGCTCCGAGGCGATCTGGAATGGCAGCCCCTTCATCCATGCCAACCGGGTGCAGGCGACGTCGGCGATCACCGTCGACCGCCTGTTCGCAAAGGTGAAAGCGGTCCCCGGCGCCTACAAGGCAGCGATTTACACCGATGACAGCGGGATTCCGAACGCGTTGCTACGAGAAACCGCCGAGGTCGCGGAGCCGGCCGAGGGCTGGCGCGCCTTCACCCTGGCCCAGCCGGTGACGCTGGCGGCAGGCACCTACTACTGGTTCGCCATCTGGTCGGACAGCGCGGAGGCGGGGGTCTTCGCCAGCGAAGGCGCGGGGCTTCGCTGGGGACAGTACGCCTACGGTGCTTGGCCGGACCCGGTGGTCCTCGATAGCGGCCCGGCGGCGAAAACCTTTTGCCTCTATGCCCAGTCGAGAACGGCTGTGGACGAGGTGATCGCGGTCCGCGGCAGCCAGGTGGAAATTCCCGATGGTGACACGACCCCGCGAGCGGCGGACGACACGGATTTCGGCACGGTGGATGTGACCGGGGCAACCCGCGCGAAGACCTTCACGATCTACAATCCCGGCACCACGCTGCTCACGCTCAATGGCACGCCGAAGGTGGCCGTCACTGGCCCGCAGGCGAGCGACTTCACCGTGACTGCGGTGCCGGGCGATAATACTCTAACGGCGAATGGCGACAGCACCACCTTCACCGTCACCTTCAATCCCTCCGCCGCGGGCCTGCGTCGCGCCACGCTGACCATCGCGAATTCCGCCAGCTCGGGCGCCTTTGACTTCGTGATTGAAGGCACCGGCGCGATCCTCGATTTCATCCCGCAGAGCATCTTCCCACCGGGGAAAACCGGCAACAACTCAGGCGCGGAGGGCAATCACTACGAACTGGGCACCGTCTTCCGCAGCGACCTCGCCGGGGCCGTTACCCACCTCCGCGTCTATGCCGTGGCGGGAGAAACGGGCGATCACAGCGCGCGGCTGTGGAGAAACAGCGACGGCGGCGGGGTCGGCGCGGTGATTGGCGGCCCTTACACCTGGAACTTCGGCGGTGCCACCGGCTGGATCACGCTGGACATCCCGGACGTCGCGCTGGCCGCGGACACGGACTACACGGTCGTGGTTTCCACTGGCAGTGGCGGCAGGAACTACGCCTTCGTCAACGGCGACCTGCAAAACCCGGGCGGCAACGCCATAAACCTCAGCTACCCCGCCGCGGCCGGCGTCTTCTCGACATCGCCCGGCGCGCGGCCGACCCAAAGCTTCCAGAGCAGCAACTACCTGCGCGACGTCGTCTTCGTGGCCGGAGGCGGCGCCCCCCCGACCACCGGCCCGGTGCGCATCACCGAATTCGTCGCCAGCAATGAGTCCGGCCTTCAGGACGAGGACGGCGACTTTTCCGACTGGATTGAGCTCTACAATCCCACCGCCACCCCGGTGAACCTCGCGGGCTACAAGCTGGTCGATAGCGCCGCGAGTTGGACCTTTCCCTCGGTCACGCTGGGCGCGCAGCAATTCCTCGTGGTCTATGCCTCGGAGAAAAACCGCGTGGCCCAGCCCGGAAACTTGCACACCGGCTTCAAGCTCGACTCCAGCGGCGAGTATCTCGCGCTGAAGAACGCGGCGGGCACCGTGATCGCGGAGTTCGGCCCCGCCTACCCGCCCCAGCGCGCCGACATTTCTCATGGCCGTCGCTCGAATGGCGACGCGGTGTTTTTCCTCACGCCCAGTCCCGGTGCGGCGAATGGCTTCTCCTTCCTCGGCTTCGTGGGAGACACGAATTTCAGCGTGAAGCGAGGCTTCTTCAACACGCCGCAGACCGTCGCCATCAGCACCATCACGCCCGGCGCGCAGATCCGCTACACGCTCGATGGCAGCACGCCGACGGAAACGACCGGCAC
This sequence comes from Luteolibacter arcticus, assembly GCF_025950235.1. Lineage (NCBI taxonomy): Bacteria > Pseudomonadati > Verrucomicrobiota > Verrucomicrobiia > Verrucomicrobiales > Verrucomicrobiaceae > Neoluteolibacter > Neoluteolibacter arcticus. The sequence continues at coordinate 106,403 of NZ_JAPDDT010000010.1, forward strand.
CCTCTATTCCGGCCCGCTGACCCTTTCCGCGACCACCACGCTGCGCGCGCGGGCCTTCCTCGCCGACTACCTGCCGACGAACGTGGACACCAACACGTATGTCTTTCTCGGCGACGTGCTCCAGCAATCGCCGGCCACCGCCCAAGCCTACGGTTGGCCGGCAGGCCCGGTGAATGGCCAGGAATTCCGACACGGGCTGAAGTCCGGGCTCGTCTCGCAATACGACAATGCCCAGATGCTCGCCGCGCTGCAGCAGATCCCGACGATGAGCGTCGTCACCGATCAGGCGCATCTAACAAATCCCTCGACCGGCATCTACGTGAACCCTGGTGGCGACGGCCTCACGTGGGAGCGGCCGGTTTCACTGGAACTCATCCATCCTGATGGCACAACAGGCTTCCAGGAGAATTGCGGGTTGCGGATCCGCGGTGGGCAGAGCCGCAGCACGTCCTTTCCGAAGCACTCGTTCCACGTGAACTTCCGCCGCGACTACGGGGCGGGCAAGCTGGACTACCGGCTCTTCGGCAATGACGGCGCGAACGAGTTCGACACCTTCGACCTGCGCTGCGAGCACGGCTATGCCTATGCCGACCCGCAGGGAACCACCTATGGCACCGAGTTCACCGCGGTGCGGGATGTCTTCTGCCGCGATCTCTCCGGTGCGAGCGGCCGGGCCACCACCCGCTCCGACTACTACCATCTGCTTCTGAATGGCCAGTACTGGGGCCTCTATCAGACCCAGGAACGCTCGCAGGACGACTACGGCGAAACCTACCTCGGCGGCACCAAGGAGGAGTACGACGTGATCAAGGCGACCGGCCTGCCGCAGCTCACGATCGAGAACAGCGCCGGCAATTACGAGGCGTGGACCGCGCTGTGGAATGGCTGCCGCGCCGTGGCCGCGAACCCGACCAACGCCAACTATTTCGCCCTGCTGGGTCGCAACGGCACCGGCACTCCCAACCCCGCACTGCCGGTGCTGCTCGATCCCCGCGCGCTCGCGTCCTACATGCTGCTGCATTACTACTGCGGTCATAGTGACGAACCGCTGTCGGTGTCCTTCAACTTCGAGCGGCCTAACAACTTCCGCGCGCTCCGCCGGCAGGGAATCGCGGATCCCTTCCACTTCTTCGTGCACGACGGCGAGTCCTCAATGATGGCACCGGAGTGGGTCAACAACCGCGCCAACGCCGTCAACCTCACCAGTCCCAATCGCGCTACCTTTTCTAACAGCAATCCGGAGTGGATGCACGAGGACCTGCTGGCCAGTCCTGAATACCGGATCGCCTTCGCCGATGAAGCGCAGCGGCTGCTCTTCAACGATGGCACCTTCACCGCCGCAAAGGCCCAGGCACTATGGGATGCGCGCGCCGCACAAATCGATCAGGCGGTGATCGGCGAGTCGATCCGCTGGGGCAATGCCGCCAACCATAATCAGGCGACGTGGGCCGCGAAGATCGCTCAAGTGCGCTCGCAGTTCTTCGCCACGCGCAGCGCCACGGTGGTAACCCAGCTCCGCCAACGGAACCTCTTCCCGGCGGTGGATGCCCCAGTCTTCTCGCAGCGCGGCGGGGTGGTGGCACCGGGGTTCACGCTCACCCTCTCTTCGCTGCCAGGCCAGACCGGCACCATCTACTACACCACCGATGGCACCGACCCACGCGCGATCGGAGGCAGCCTCGATGGCACCGCATACTCTGCCCCGATCAACATCAATGCCCCGGTCACGGTGAAGGCCCGCTTCCGCGGCACCGGCAATGTGTGGAGCGCGCTGGAAACCGGCACCTTCACCCAGCACCCGCCGGCCGGTCCCGGCGATCTGGTCATTTCCGAGTTCAACTACAACGCCCCGGGCCCGACCGTCTCGGAGAGCAACCAGGGATTCACCAGCGGCAATCAGTTCGAGTGGATCGAGCTCATGAACATCGCCGATAGCCCGCGCGACCTGACCGGCGTGCGGCTCACCACCGCCATCACCTTCGACTTCACCACGGCCCCAGCGGCCGCACGGGTACTCGCGCCCGGCCAGCGGGTCGTGGTGGTCTCAAATCTCGCCGCCTTCAATGCCCGCCTCGCTCCGGGCGCCACACCGCTGGTTGCCGGGACCTATTCCTCGAACCTCGACAACGGCGGCGAAACCATCGTGCTGCGGGACGCCTCGAACAACATCATCCAGTCCTTCGCCTACAGCGACGAGCTGCCGTGGCCACTGGAGACGGATGGAAACGGCCGGACGCTCGTGCTCAATCACCCCGGCTCCAATCCCGACCAATCCGCTCCCCGGAGCTGGCGTCCGAGCGCGACACTTCACGGCAGCCCCGGCACTTCCGGCAGCCCGCCGCTCCCGGTCGATCCCAGTGGCGATGACGACGGCGACGGCTTGAGCAATCTCCTCGAATACGCCTGCGGTCCCAATCCGAAGCCGACGCTCGTCAATGAAACCTACATCCCCCCCTCCGCCGTGGCCGCGGAGTATGGGTTCTTCCGCTTCCCCCGCTCCCTCGCAGTGGACGGCATCGATTTCACCGCCGAGACCTCCACCACGCTCACCGGCTGGACCACCACCGAACTCGACTACGTGAGCACCACCGTCACCACCGGCGGACAAGCGATCGTGACCTACCGCACCAAGCTGCCAGCCGCACAACTCGGCGAGCGCTTCTTCGTGCGGCTGCGGGTGACTCCCTGAGAAAGCCGTCCGCCCCTGGTTTTCTCGTTCGGCTCACGTGCCTTCCGGATCGTGACCGGCTCGACGTCTCGCTTCCCGAATCCGATCCCGCTCTATCCGGCGGCACTCCCGGCAGCGCACTGCGACCTTGCAGGACGGTGCCTTGGTCGTCTCGTAGTACCAGCACTGGTCTGCAGCAGCCCACACACAGACCGCGCCGCAGTCCTGGCAGAGGAAGGTCTGATCCCGGAAAAACACCGGATGCGGAGACCACTCGCTTCCGAAGCTCACGAGATCGGGATCGACCGGAATCGCGCTGGCAGGGATCTCGGAAGCATCCTTGATCCACCCGAGCCGCATCAGCTTTTCGATCCGCTGCTCGCGAAACCGAGTGGCGGCTTCCGCCTCTTTCTTGGACTTCCGCCGGGTCATCTTCGACTACAGGTTGTCGAAAAGTCATCATCCCCGCAAGCTACGGTCGAATCGCGACTTAGCGCTCCGCGGAAGCATCAATCACCACATGCCCCGATTCGCCTTGGCGCTTCCTCGCGTCCTCCGCCATCGCCTTCAGGTCGAAGCCGAATCGCTCCAAAAGCATGACCTTGGCGCGGCGGACTTCCGCCAAGACCGGATCAGGCCGCGACGAAAAGCTGGAACCAGAGGTCGTCGGATTCATCAAAATCATATTATTCGCGGGAGAGGGTCGAGGCAAGCTCCCGGCCTGGCCTTCCTCAACCCGCTCTTGCCCCCCTGCCCCGTCGCGTTTACAGCCGCCCGCATGAACTCGTTCCCGCTGCCCGGTGACAAGAAGGCGCTTGAAGAAGGCCTGGTGTTCACGCCGAAGTTCGATGCCGATGGCCTGGTCCCGGCGATGGCGATCGACGCCACGACCAAGGAGCCGCTGATGCTCGCCTACATGAATGCCGAGTCGCTGTCGCTCACCTTGGAGCTGGGCGAGGCCGTTTACTGGTCACGCAGCCGCCAGGAGCTGTGGCACAAGGGCAAGACCTCCGGGCAGGTCCAGAGGGTCGTCGAAATCCGCACCGATTGCGATCAGGACGCGCTGGTCGTTTACGTCGAGCAGCTCGGCGGCGGCTGCTGCCACACCGGGCGGAACGATTGCTTTTACCGCAAGGTCGCCGGCCGCGACTCCGCGGGCGGGGCGCTGCTGGCCTTCAAAAACGAGCAATAAACCCGGGAAATGGGGCCGAAATTCGCAAATTTCGCGGTTGCAATCGCCGGGTCGTTCCCCTAGTTCTCCCGCCCCTCGCGCCTCTGGGTGCCGGGATCAGCCATTTTTCAAGCAAGGAGGACCGCCATGGACATCATCAAAAAGATCGAGCAGGAGCAGCTTAAGACCGACATCGCCGACTTCAACGTGGGCGACACCGTGAAGGTCCACACCCGGGTCGTGGAAGGCGGCAAGGAGCGCGTCCAGATCTTCGCCGGCATCGTGATCGCCCGCCGCGGCACCAGCGTGAATGCCTCCTTCACCGTCCGTAAGATCTCCTACGGCGAAGGCGTCGAGCGCGTGTTCCCGCTCCACACCCCGCGTATTTCCAAGATCGAAGTGGTCAGCAAGGGCAAGGTCCGTCGCGCCAAGCTGCACTACCTCCGCAGCCGCGTCGGTAAGAAGGCCATGCTCGTCAAGGCTGCTCCCAAGAAGTAATCCGCTTCCCGGAAGTCCTTTTCCCAAACGCGCCCCGGTTCATCCGCGGGCGCGTTTTTTCGTTCCGGGAGACCGCGTGGAGAACTTGCCCCTTGGCGGTGGCTGGCGGATTCACTCATGCTCCCGGCCGTGCAGCGCGTCCCCCTCCTCGCCGTGATCCCCCTCGCCATCGGGGTGATTGCGCTGCCGTGGTGGGCGTGGACGAAGGACATGGATTTCCTGACGCCGCCGAGCGACTTCCAGCTCCGCCGGATCCGCGCCGACACCGCCGCCGCGCTTTCCAAGCCGCGACGCGACAAGGCCCCGAACTCGCGGGAGGACCTGCAACGCGAGGTGCAGTCGCCGATCAAACCGCCGCCGGAGATCGACCCGGGCGACCCACATGCCCCGGCCGCGATCGATGCCTATCGGGAGGAGGCTGCCGGCAAAGGTGCCAATGCCCTGATCGATTTGGCCGTCCATCTGGAGGAACAAAGCGGCAATGCCCGAGCCTTGCTGGCGTGGGAGCGCGTGCTCGATTCCAGCAAACCGGACGATTCGCAGCGCGCAGCAGCGCTCGCCGGCATTCAGCGGCTGCGCCCGGCAGTCGCGCCCTGGAGTGTCGATCCGCTCGCCAAGCCACTGGTGCTGGAGGCCGCCATCAATACACCGGTGCCCCATCCTTCATTGGAAGGTCTGCTGGAAGAAGCCGCACGGATCACCGCGAACTCTTCCGCGGGATTGGTGAAATTCGTCCCGCGCGTGGATCTTCCCGACCCGCCGCAGCCGCCGAAGAAGGTCAAACCGAAGCCCAAGCCCAAGCCGAAGGCCAAAGGGAAACCCCAAGTGCCGGAGCCGCCGCCCGCACCTCCCCCACCGCCGCCCGTCCGGCCACCTCTCTCGCTACAAATCCTGGCCGATGGCGAAAGCTCGACCTCGACCGGGGTGATCGAGCTGGCGCTGCCCGAGGACGCGAGCGAGCTACGCCGCGAGATCCTCCGCGGCGTTTACCGGCTGGTCGCTTCGCAGATCGCAGCGACCACCGAGCTCACCCCGCCGGATGGACTTTCCGAGACCGATGAGCCGGTGCCGGCGCTGTCGGCGCGGATCACGCGGCTGTCGTGGTCGGAGTTCGGAAAATCGCTGCAACCGGCGGATCGGCCCTAAGAGATTACTGGACGCGACCGTTTCTCAGGGGAAGCTTCGCCAGATGATGCGCCCCCTCCTCTTGATGCTCGCAGCGAGCCCGTTGCTCTGCGCCGATCCGGCGCCAGCGGAGCTGCGTACCGAACCCGCGCAGCCAGTCACGCCCGTGGAGCCGCGCACCTTGCCTGCCCCCGACCAACCGGTCGCGCCAGCAGAGCCGGCTGTGAAGGAGCTGGATGCCGACCGCCTGCAGATCGGCGAGGTGATTTTCAACCGCAAGACCCGCGAGATCCGATTTCCGGCCGCGGTGAACATGGCTGGCGGCGAACTGCTCGAGTTCGCGCTGGTCCACACCAATGGCAAGGTCCACGAGTCGCTGCTGGTGACAGACGTCTCCGCCACGCACGTCAATCTCGCCTTCAAGCTGCTGCGCTACCCCGCCTCCTCCGAGTTCTATGCGATCGTCGAGAAGGACGGCACCATGTCGAACGCCTTCCCAAAGGTCGCGGATGACGTGAAGGTCGCGGCCCGGATCAAGATCGGCCTCGAGTGGCAGGAAGCCGGCAAGACGCGCACCGCCTCGCTCAACGACTGGATTTCGCACGGCTCCACCGGTGAGCAGATGCCCGCCGCCGATCCGTGGGTCTATGGCGGCTCCGGCATTCACGAAGGGAAGTTCGTGGCCGACGTCACCGGCGATTACATCGCGATTTTCCTCAGCAGCGCCGCGCTGATCAATTTCTCCGGCAAGGACAACAATTCCGACGAGGTGTGGTTGCCCTTCCCGAAGCGCGTGCCGCCCGAAGGCACGAAAGTCACCGTCACCATCACGCCTCACCAGAAACCTGCCGCCGAAAAATGAAGTCCGCCGTTCTTCTCGCCTTTGCCTCCACCCTCGCGCTCGCCCCGGCGCAGGAAAAGGACACCCGCTACCTTTCCCTCCAGGTCGAAATCAAGCAAGCCATCGCCCGCGGCAATGCCTTCCTCGCGAAGCAGCAGCAGGAAGACGGCCACTGGGATCAGGCCGACCTGCCTGCATTCACCGCGCTGGCGCTGACCGCCGGTGCCCGCGATCCCGGCCGTGAGTCGAAGACCGAGCTGCCGCCTCACCTCGCCAAGGGCTTCCAATGGTTGCTCAAGCAACAGAAGGAAGACGGCGGCATCTATAACAAGGGCCTCTCGGTCTATAATACCGCCACCTCCGTCACCGCGCTGACCGCGGGCGGGCTGGAAGAGTTCGAACCGGCCATCGTGAAGGGCCGCAAGCACCTGATCGACCAGCAGTGGGACATCGGCCAGAAGAAGGAAACCGACAACCTCAACGACGGCGGCATCGGCTACGGCTCGAAGAACGACCACACCGACCTGTCGAACACCTACCTGGCGATCGAGGCGATCGCGCTTTCGAAGAAGGTGGTGGAAGACGGCAAGCACGGCGAGCAGCCGGATCTCGATTGGGACGCCGCGCTGGTCTTCCTGTCGCGTTGCCAGGCCGTCGATAGCAAAACCTCGCTGCCGGAAAGCGCCGAGTCCCCACAGAACAAGGGCGGCTTCCGCTATGCACCGGCCGAATCCAAGGCCGGCGAAGACAAGCTGCCCGACGGTCGCACCGCCCTACGCTCCCATGGCTCGATCACCTATGCCGGCCTGCTTTCGCTGATCTACGCCAAGCTCGGCCCGGATGATCCGCGCGTGAAGGCGGTCAAGGAGTGGCTCGGCAAGAACTACACCCTGACCGAGAACCCCGGCATGGGTGCCCAAGGCCTGTATTACTACTACCAGACGATGTCGAAGGCCCTGTCCGCCGCGAACATCGACAAGCTCGAGCTGGCCGACGGCAAGAAAGCCGACTGGCGCTCCGATCTCGCCAATGCCCTGCTCAGCAAGCAGAAAGCGGACGGCTCGTGGTCGAACGAAAACGCCCGCTGGATGGAATCGAACCCCATCCTCGTCACCGCCTACAGCGTGATGTCGCTGGAGCAGATCTACTACTCGATCCCGAGCGAACCGTAAGGCCCACTGGGAGCGCGGAATTCATTCCGCCCGGAGATTCAAGGGAGCGCGGGCGATGTCCGCGCTCCTTTTTTCTTTGTGATCGGAACTCCACCTTCCGTAGGCGCGTTTGTGACAACGCGGAAGCACTGGGATTGCCGACTTCCACGGACCGTTCCGCGCTGTCACCAGCGCGCCTACGATTCAATCAACGAAACGACACATCATACCCCCGCTCCTTGCGGAACTTCTTCAGAAACCGCGGCAGCCATGTCGGCCTCCTTAAGCGCCGTGCGATCCGCCGACGCGCCGTGAACCAATCGGCCAGCCCGGCCCAAAGCCCGAGCGGTCCACCGCGGGCGATGCCATCCGGCAACTCGTAGCCGAGGAGCTTCATCCGCCGCCCCCGCTCACCGAAAACGTAGCCCCGTGCCCAGGCGCGGCGATACCAGTTCGACATCTCCTTCTTCCAAGCATCGCGGCTATCCGGAGAGATCTTGTTGTAACGCTTCACCCCGGTGGGATCGCCCAAGCTACCGCCGGTTGAAGTGACCAACTCCTCGTCCAAGACCGCAGCCAGGTTCTCCCAGCAAAGGTAGGCACCGAGCCGGGCCAATTCCACAGCCGGATCGGTAACGAGGTCCTCGTACTTGATCTGGAACACGCGCTCGCCGTGTTTCTCACAGAAGTCCTGCAAGCGCTGCTGGCCCTCGTACAGGTCGATGCCGAATTCCTCCGGACACCAGCGGCCCTTGCGAAAGGTCGAGGACACCGACGACGCGACCGCGAGCGGATGCCGCCACAGCACGATGATCTTAGCATCGGGAAAGGTCGCCAGGATCTCCTCCGCGATCAGCGTGTAGCGCGGGGTCTTGTCGAGGAACCACTCCTTGCCGCCGGCGAGGCCGTCGTAAATGCCGAGCATCAGCTCGCGGACGCCTTTCCGGTAGGCCTCGTCATAGCCGTCCCATGCCTTGCGCATGTCGGCGGTGGCGGTCTCGACCAGCGATTCCCAGTAGGTCGCCTTGCGGGTCATCGCGGTGTCCTCGCCCAAAAAGCGCAGCAGCAGGCTCGGCTCGCCGAGCGTCGCGCATCTCCCGCTCATCAGCAGCAGCCGCTGGAGCAGGGTCGATCCAGCCCTCGGCAGAGACAGCAGGAAGACCGGGCGGGTCATGGGCGTTGGTAGCCGAAGTAGTCGATCTCGTCGGCGAAAGTTTCCGCGATGAAGGCGCTCAGCTTGTCATCATAGTACTGCGCCGCGTCGCCCCGCTCGGAGCGATTGCGCACCGGAAGCTCAACCGGCGGAATTTCCAGCCGCTCGCAGACCTTGCGGAAGTCGTCATTGAGATGCTCGTAGCGGATGATGAAGTCGACATTCGCGAACGGCGGCTTGCCCGCGTCGGTCGGCAGCGCGAAGTACTCGCGCAGCGGGCGGACTTCCTTTTCGACGAACTTGCGGAACTTCTTCGCGTTCCAGTCCGTCTCGCGGCGGTGCGGCGAGAACCAGAACGAGATCATGCGGTCCCAGGGATTGCGGACGCAGGCGAACTTGAAGAGGCCCTCGACCGCTTCCGTGCCGAGCTCGCGGTGGTATTCGACGAGTGTCGAGTGCTTCACCAAATCACGCCCATCCGAGCGCACTTCAAAGCGCTCGACCCCGTCTTGCCCCCCGCTGGCGACGATCCGGTCCTCGGAGTAATCCCGCAGGATGTTCTGGATCGAGTTGCCCGCGGTCTTCGGGATGTGGACGAAGAGGAAGCGTTTCTGAAAGGAAATCATGGCGGACGCTTGGCCAGCCTCCCCGAAGCAAGCGTCGCTGGTCAAGGACCGTTCCTGACGGCGATGATGTCAGGACGCTGCTCATCGTGATGAAAAGTGTCGGATTCGACACGGCGGCCAATAGCTCGCGATGGTCGAAATCGGACGTCGCCGATCCATGTCATCGTGAGGTTAGGGAGCCGTGAGACCGTCCGCCATGAAGAGCGTTTTACTGACGGAACTGGTTCATTGACACCGTGTTTCTCATCGCTAGCCTCGCGCGTCCGCGCCCGGGACATCGGCGACCTTTTCGTCGTCCTGACGCGCCTTTCCATTAGTTAACCTACTCCACGCATTACAGATGGCTACCGTGAAGAAGTCCGCCAAGAAGGCGGCCAAGAAAGCGCCCGCTGCCAAGGGCACTAAGTACGTTTACACCTGGGGCAACGGCAAAGCCGATGGCAACGGGTCGATGAAGGCCCTCCTCGGCGGCAAAGGCGCGAACCTCGCGGAAATGACCCGCATCGGTCTCCCGGTGCCTCCAGGATTCACCATCACCACGGAGGTCTGCACCTACTTCTACGCGAACAAGAAGACCTACCCGTCCTCGCTGCAGGCTCAAATGGAAGCCGGCGTGAAGAACATGGAGAAGATCATGGGCTGCAAGTTCGGCGATGCGAAGGGCCTGCCCCTCCTCGTGGCCGTCCGCTCCGGCGCCCGCGATTCCATGCCGGGCATGATGGACACCATTCTGAACCTCGGCCTCAACGACGAGACCGTGAAGTCCCTCGCCGCAGTAACCAAGAACGAGCGCTTCGCTTGGGACTGCTATCGCCGCTTCGTCCAGATGTATGGCGACGTCGTCCTCGGCGTGCAGAAGACCGAAGGCGAAGACCACGAGCCTTTCGAGGTCGTCATCGAAGAATTCAAGCACGAGAAGTATCACAAGGACATCATCGACTCCGACCTGACGGCCGATGACCAAAAGGAACTCGTGAAGCGCTTCAAGGCGCTCGTGAAGGACCGCACCGGCAAGGGCTTCCCTTCCGATCCTTGGGAGCAGCTCCGCGGTGCCGCCGGTGCCGTGTTCAGCTCGTGGATGAACGACCGCGCGATCGTGTATCGCCGCAAGTACAACATCCCCGCCGAGTGGGGCACCGCCGTGAACGTGCAGGCGATGGTCTATGGCAACACCGGTGACACCTCCGGTTCCGGCGTGGCCTTCACCCGTAACCCGGCCAATGGCGTCAACGAATTCTACGGCGAGTTCCTCGTGAACGCGCAGGGCGAAGACGTCGTCGCCGGTGTCCGCACCCCGGATCCCGTCGCCCTCATGAAGAAGGCGATGCCGAAGCCCTTCGCGGAACTGATGAAGGTCCGCCAGATCCTTGAGAAGCACTTCAAGGACGTGCAGGACGTCGAGTTCACCGTGCAGGAAGGCAAGCTGTTCATGCTGCAGACCCGCAACGGCAAGCGCACCGCCGCCGCCGCGCTGAAGTTCTCCATGGACATGGTCAAGGAAGGTCTCATCGACTGGAAGACCGCCGTGCTCCGCAACCCGGCCGATCAGCTCGACCAGCTCCTCGCCCCGATCTTCGACGTCACCGAAGCGAAGAACGCCAAGGAACTCGCCAAGGGTCTCCCCGCCGGCCCGGGTGCCGCCTCCGGCAAGATCTACCTCAACGCCGACCGCGCTGCCGCGGCCGCCGAGAGGGGTGAGCGCGTCCTCCTCGTCCGTAACGAAACCTCTCCGGAAGACCTTCGCGGCATGATCGCTGCCGAGGGCATCCTGACCGCCAAGGGTGGTGTTTCGTCCCACGCCGCTCTCGTCGCCCGCCAGATGGGCAAGGTCTGTATCTGCGGCGCTTCCGCCATCGATATCGACTATGACAAGAAGACCGTGAAGGTCGCCGGTGAAACCTTCAAGGAAGGTGACTACCTCTCGATCGACGGCACCAGCGGCACCGTTTACGGTGGCGAGCTGAAGACCGCTCCTTCGGAAATCATCACCGGCATCGTCGATGGCGACAAGGCCTCGAAGAAGACCGAGAAGTTCAAGAGCTTCCTCAAGCTCATGGAATGGTGCGAGCAAGCCACCCGCATGGCCGTCCGCACCAATGCCGACACCCCGGAGCAGACCCGCATCGCGCTTGCCTTCGGTGCCACCGGCATCGGCCTGACCCGCACGGAGCACATGTTTTTCGAAGGCGACCGCATCGACGCGATGCGCGAGATGATCCTCGCCACCTCGCTGCCTGCCCGCAAGAAGGCGCTGGCCAAGCTCCTCCCGTATCAGCGTGAGGACTTCACCGGCATCTTCAAGGCGCTCAAGGGCCTGCCTGCCACCATCCGCCTCCTGGACCCGCCGCTCCACGAATTCCTTCCTCACTCGAAGGAACAGCAGCTCGATCTCTCCAAGAAGATCGGCGTGCCGGTGGAAACCATCATCCAGCGCGTGCACGACCTGCACGAGTTCAACCCGATGCTGGGTCACCGCGGCTGCCGTCTCGGCATCGCCTACCCGGAAATCACCGAGATGCAGGCCCGCGCCATCTTCGAAGCCGCCGCTGACGTGGCGAAGAAGAAGATCGCCGTGAAGCCCGAGGTGATGATCCCGCTCGTCGGCTTCAGCAAGGAATTCGACCTCCAGGCCGAGATCGTCCACGCCGTGGCGAAGGAAGTCATGGCCGAGAAGAAGGTCACCTTCGAATACCAGGTCGGCACCATGATCGAAGTCCCACGCGGTGCCCTCACCGCCGACGAGATCGCCAAGGGCGCCGAGTTCTTCAGCTTCGGCACCAATGACCTCACCCAGACCGCGCTCGGCATCAGCCGTGACGACATGGGCGCGTTCCTCATGCCGTACATCGAAAGCGAAGTGTTCTCCAAGAACCCCTTCGCCACCCTCGATGCGACCGGCGTCGGCCAGCTCATGGAAACCGCCGTCACGAAAGGCCGCAGCACCCGTCCGAACATCAAGCTCGGCATCTGCGGTGAGCACGGTGGTGATCCGGACTCCGTGAAGTTCTGCCACAAGCTCGGCCTGAACTACGTCTCCTGCTCGCCATACCGCGTGCCCGTCGCCCGCCTCGCCGCCGCCCAGGCCGCGATCGAGGAAGGCAAGGGTGCCGCCCCGGCGAAAAAGGCCGCCAAGAAAGCTGCGAAGAAGGCTCCTGCCAAAAAAGCCGCCGCCAAAAAGGTTGCGAAAAAGGCAGCCAAGAAGGCCGCGAAGAAGAAGTAAGCCGCAAGGCTAGCTAGCTTCCGCTAGATCGATATCGAAAGCCGCTCCGGGAAACCGGAGCGGCTTTTTCGTTTCGTGGTATTGCAATGCCAACAGCAGGTATTACCCTGCTGGCATGGCGATCATCACCTGCAAGATCCCCAAGGAACTCGACGAGCAACTTGCCGCAGCAGCCGGGATCCGCCGCGTGTCAAAATCTGCCATCGTGCGGCAGGCGTTGGAAGCGGCACTCGCGGCTAAGAAGCCCGCTGCAGCCAGCCTTTTCGAGCAGATGAAAGACGGCCTTGGCTGCATCGACAGCGGTGTCTCCGACCTCGCAACCAACAAGAAGCACCTCGAAGGCTATGGCGGGAAAAAAGTGCGCCGCGCTCCTTGATTCGGGGCCGCTGGTAGCACTGCTCGATGCGAGGCAGGCGACCCATGCGTGGGCGGCGGACCAACTCCGCCACCTGACCGCGCCCTTGCTGACGTGCGAAGCGGTTCTCTCGGAAACGCTTTTCCTTCTTCAGCATTCCCGCCGTGCGACCGAACAGATCCAAGCTTGGCGCCGGAACGGACTGCTCGCCTGCTGGGGTGGCTTTGACAATTCCGCTGACGAAGTTTTCACATTGATGGCCCGTTACGAAAGCGTGCCCATGTCCTTCGCCGACGCATGCCTCGTCCGGATGTCCGAACTCTGGCCCAAGACTCCCGTCTTCACCCTTGATTCCGATTTCCGGATCTACCGCCGGAACAAGCGTCAAGTCATCCCGTTGATCGCCCCGTAAACCCTCCGCCAGCCTCACGTAGATGGCCGAGGGATTAACGGGAAAATGCATCATGCGGATCAGGTCATTTTAGCGATTGCTTTGCCTCACCTCACCGTCTCATCCGTCGGCGCGAATTGCGGCGTCACGGCCGGCCACGAGAGCTTTGCGCCGGGGAAGGATGGGCTGCCAGCGGCGAGGCGGCCGGTCGCGGGGTTGAAGCTGAGCGGTTTCGTCATCAGGAACACGAAGACATCGAGCCCGATCCCATCCTCGCTGACCGTCGTGCGAACGCCGCCGTCGGGAAGGACGACGCGCTCGGTGGAGGTAAAGGTGCCGGTCGCGGTGAGGTTGAAATAGAGGGCATTGCCGTTGAATACCTGAAGCACGCAGTTGTTCCTAATGAGGTGGGTCAGCACGCCCTGGCCGGCTTCGGCCGGATCGATCGAAGTGAGTGAGGATCCCCCCGACCACGTGACGGTGGTGGCCACGTCCGGATGATGCGCGCCGCTGGCGGTGACAGTGCCGGTGCAGTCGGCCATGTTCGAGAAGACGACGCCGAGGTACTGCGGGGTCATTTCCGGCATGCCGCGGGAGCCATGGATATCGCCGCGGAACTTCACATTCAGATCCATGGTCGCGCTGAGCGCCCCTTCACTGGAGACCTCGTATTTGAATGGCACCGTCCACTCGGTGATCGGGACCTTGTTACTATACGTGTAGTAGTCTTTGCTCTTCACGACCTGGATCTCGCCGCGCGGCGGACTCTGCGGTGTGCGGATGACGATGCCGTTGTAGTGATGCCAACGCTCCACGTGCACCGGCTGTCCGCCCCACAGGACGCTGCGATCCGACGGGCCGGGGTCGGGGCCGAAGTCGCCCTCGATCAGGTATTTGCTGAAGGGCTCGGCTTCGTCATGGGCTTCCGCGATCATCCGCATCACCGACGGCAGTAGGATGTGCCCCGGGGTCTGCTTATGGTGATACCACACCAGCTTCGCGTTCGGCCGGCCTTGGTTTGAGTACTTCGGGCTCGGGTCATAGTCGTAGCCGTTCTGGGCCATCCACCAGCGGATCGCATCGAGCGAGAATGAGCGCTCCTTCGGCATCGAGATCGGCGGCTCCTCGTTGGTGCCAAGCAGCCGGTCGAAGATCTTGAGGCACGGCGTGCCGCTCTGGTCGCCCGAAAGCCAGTCCCAACTCACGAACGAGCCCGCATTCGCATCGATGAAGGCTTTCCCCAGATCGGGGTCCGCACCGAAGCAGGCGTCCAGCACCACGATGGAGTGCGGCGCGAAGTGCATGCGCTGGCGGATGAACTTCGCCGTGATCCCATACTGCGGCACCGTCTCGCCCTTTACGATGCCCAGCTCCAGCTCTCCGGACTGGCGCAGCTCGCTGTAGATCGGCCGGGTATAGTAGGCTTCGGCATAGTCGCCGGTCACGATCATGACCCCTTGCTTCACGCCCTTCTCATCTTCATAGGGAACGCCGTGCGCGTGCCAAAAAAGCACGCCGAGCGGCGAGCCGTCCGGCGCCCACGACACGATCTGCGGGACCGTCGTGGAGGGGTAGTTCGTGGCCGTGTAGCCTTTGCCATTCAACCGGCCAGCGATGGTCGGCGCGGAGTTCGGAAAATGTGACTCCAGCGAGAAGGCGGCCACCGCGCGGTTCTTTCCGGGCAGGTCGCCAATGGGGGCGGCCGTCGGGCCGAAGGTGGGCGTCTCCACCGGGACGTCGGAGGCAGCGATGGGCATCGGCGTGCCACCATCGGCGGAGGTGCGCGGCTTCTGCATGAGCACGCAGACATCGCCATCGGCGAAGCGGATGCAGATGTTGCCCGCAAGGGACTCGGCCCACGCATCCTCGACATTCGGCTGCGACTTCGCCCACGCGATCAGGTTCGCGCGGAAGGTCTCACCGGGCAGATGATCCCACTCGATCATCTTGGCTCCCGCCGTGGAAAGCAGGCCGACCTTCACTGACTCCGCGACGGCCGGTCCGTAGGAGAGCGTGATCAGGTCCGGGTTGGAGAGCTCCACGGCGGGCGGCGTGATTTCAGGGCCGGTGCGGACCCGGGCAAAGCATCGTCCTCCGGGCTGGGCTGGCAGGCGGAAAATCAGGTTCGCTGCGCGGCCATCGGTGGAGCAGGCGAGCATCTTGCGCCACGGTGCGGGCGACGAGAGATCGGTGGTCACTTCCAGCACCGCATGGCGGGTGCCTGCCGGAATGCTCGCATTCACCTGAAAACGGCCCAGCGAATCGATGCAGGTGCCGGTGGTGGCGGGGTTCGCATTCGCGCCGAGACACAAGGCCAGCGCGAGGGAAAGAACCTGGAGGAGTTTCATGGGGCCGGGACCATGCCGGTCTCCGCCGCCTCCCGTAAATGGGTCGAAAGGACCAAAGGCCGCGCCTTCCCAAGCACCGCGATCCGCGGCATAAATAGGGCATGGAATCGCGTCACGGCCAAGCTCTCCCGCCCTCCGCCCTGGGCGGCGATTGGTTCCGCGTGCTCTTCGAGCGCAGCGCCGATGCGATGACCTTGATCGATCCGGCAACGGGCAGCTTCATCGATTGCAACGAGGCCTCGGCCGAAGCCATCGGAGCAAAAAACCGCGTGGAGTTGTTAGGATTATCCCCTCCATCACTCGCGCCGGAGTTCCAGTCGGACGGGCGGCTCTCGACGGAAGCCGTGGCAGAGCACACGCGGCTCACCTTGGAGAAAGGCAGCCACCGCTTCGATTGGCTGATGAAGCGGCTCGATGGCATCGTCACCCGCGTGGACATCGTGGCCACGGTGTTAGAGGCGGACGGCCGCAAGGTGATCCTGACCACCACGCGCAATGTTGAGCACAGCAAGCGCGTCGAGGATGACCTGCGCGTCTCCGAGTCGCGCTGGAGCCGGGTCTTCGAGCAGGCGCCCATCAGCATCCAGATCTTCTCGCCCGACGGTGCCAGCCGGCGGGTCAATGCCGCCTTCCGCAAGCTCTTCGAGCCGGTCGTGCCGGACCTCAGCGAATTCAATATCCGCCGGGATCCGCAGCTCGCCGCCGCCGGTCTCAGCGGACACATCGAACGCGCCTTCAATGGAGAGGTCGTCAGCATTTCCTCGATTCCTTTCGAAATGCGCATCGGCGAGGGCCGGCCTTCGCGCGGGGTGCGGTGGATCGGCTCGACCATGTTCCCGGTCGTGGATCCCGACACCGGCCAGCTTGTCGAAGTCGTCTGCGTTCACGAGGACGACACCGCGCGCAAGCAAGCCGAGATCGCGATCCAGGAACTGAACCAATCGCTCGAATCGAAATTCGCCGAGCGAACCACCGAGCTGCGCGAATCCGAGAAGCGCTTCAAGGCACTCTTCGAGCACTCGCCCGTCGGCATGGCGCGGGTCGATTGGGAAGGCAACTTCCTACAGGTCAACTCATCCTTCGCCGAGGTCGTCGGCTATACGAGGGAAGAGGTGGAGCAGATGAGCTACTGGGAAATCACGCCGCCGGAGTACAAGGAGGATGAAGACCAGATCCTCGAGTCGGTGAAGGTCAACGGCCACTTCGGACCCTTCGAGAAAGAGTACGTCCATCGCGATGGCCACCGCGTGCAAATCACCATCAGCGGCATGCTCATCGAACGCGAAGGCGGGCTCTACGAGCTGTGGGGCATTACCCAAGACATCTCGATCCGGAAGCGCGCCGAAGAAGCGCTGCGGGCCTCGGAGAAGAAGTTCCGCACGCTCTTCGAGGAGTCCCGCCAAGGCGTGATGCTCCACGACGAGAACACGCTATTCTCGGAAGTGAATCCCGCTGCCGCGGCGATGTTTGGACACGACCCGTCCTATTTCATCGGCCGCCATCCTTCCGAGGTCGCGCCTGAGTATCAGCCGAATGGCGAACTGTCCGCGACGGTCGCCATGCGGGAGATCAAGAAATGCCTCGCCACCGGCACCGCGCGCTTCGATTGGACCCACCGTCATGCCGATGGCCATGACGTCTCGATCGAGGTCGTGCTGAGCCGCATCCCGCAAGGCGACAAAAACTTCATGCAGGCAGTCGTCATCGACATGACCGAGCGCAAGCGCACCGAGGAGGAACTGAAGCGCGCCCTGGAACGCGAGCGCGAGCTGAGCCAGCTCAAGAGCAACTTCGTCTCGATGGTCTCCCACGAATTCAGAACGCCGCTCGGCATAATCCAGTCATCGGCAGAGATCCTAGATGACTACCTCGACCAGCTCGATCCCGCCGAGCGCCACGATCAACTCGTCTCCATCATCAAGAACTCCCGCCGCATGGCCGGACTGATGGAAGACGTGCTCCTGTTAGGCCGGTTGGATTCCGGACGCATGGAGTTCGTCCCGCGTCCGCTCGATCTCGCCGGGCTGTGCCGCCGCATGGTGGATGAAGTGCGCTCGACCACCGACGCGCGTTGCCCCATCGACTTCTCGACACGCGATCTACCCGTCGAAGCCCTGACCGATGAGAGCCTGCTGCGCCACATCCTGCTCAACCTGCTGAGCAACGCCGTGAAGTATTCACCCGATGGCGCTGCGGTGACCTTCCGCGCCGTCTGCGAGGGTGACTCGCTGGTCTTCGCGGTGCGGGACGAGGGCATCGGCATCCCGGAGCAGGACTTGCCCGATCTCTTCGAAGCATTCCGCCGTGGCTCGAATGTCGGCCAGACGCCCGGCACCGGCCTTGGCCTGGTGATCGTGAAGCAGAGCGTGGAACTGCACCGCGGCACCATCACCGTCAACAGCCGCGAAAGTGGAGGCACCACCTTCACCGTCGAGATCCCGTTTTCCCCAGCCTGATAGATTATGAAAAAGACGATTCTCATCATCGAAGACGAGCCCGAGATGCGCCGGAATCTGGCGACCATCCTGCGCTTGGAGCAGTTTCACCCGGTCGTCGCCGAAAACGGTCGCATCGGGGTCGAGGCGGCGTTGCGGGAAAAGCCCGATCTCATCCTCTGCGACGTGATGATGCCGGAGCTGGATGGCTACGGCGTTCTCCGCGAACTCCGCGCGGACGCGGCCACCCGCGCGACGCCGTTCATTTTCCTGACCGCCAAGGGCGAGAAGCCGGACATCCGCTCTGGCATGAACCTCGGCGCCGACGATTACCTGACCAAGCCGGTCGCCAAGGCCGACCTGCTCGATGCGATTTCCTCCCGCCTCACCCGCGCGGGCCAGAGCGTCGTGACGGCGTTCGACCCCGATTTCAGCTCCGCCGCACCGCTCGAGGCCACCTTCAGCCTGACCCCGCGCGTCGCGGAGACCCTGCTGTGGCTCTCCCAAGGCAAGACCAACGGCGACATCGCCACCATCCTCGGCATCAGCGAGAGCACGGTGAAGAAGCACGTGCTGGAGATATTTGCGGCCCTGAACGTGGAAACTCGCACCGCTGCCTGCCTGCTGGCGGTGGAGGCGCTCAGCGCGAGTTAGGCAAGATTCCCGTCCCATGCTGCCCCCGAAGTGACGAAAAAATCGGAAACTATTTCCATTCAGTTTAAACCTGCAGCAGCCGAAAGTCGTAGCAAGTAAGGTGGAAGAGCACCGAGAAGCCCAAGACCTCGAAGATTTCGTCACTGCAATGACCGGATGCCAGGCGGACCTGTTCGCTTTCATCCGGATGTTGTGCGGTGACGCGCACCTGGCTGCGGACATCCGGCAGGCGGTCAATGTCACGCTGTGGCGGAAACGCGACGACTTCACTCCGGGCACCAATTTCCGCAACTGGGCTTATCGGGTCGCGGATTACGAGGTGAAGTCCCAGCTTCGCAAGCTGAGGCGGAGGCGATGCCTGCCGCTCGACGAGGGATTGCTGGAGCGCTTCGCCACCGAGCTTCCCGCCGCGGTGGATGAATTGCCGGAGCGCCGGGTCGCGCTCGCCCGTTGCATGGAACGGCTGAACGCACGCGATCTCGAGCTGCTCCGCCACCGCTATTGGTCCGAGGGCTCGCTGGAAACCCACGCGAAATCGATTAACCGCAGCGTTGGCACGCTGAAGGCCAGACTCTTTCAATTGCGCTCGTTGCTGCGGCAGTGCGTGCGACAACGACTTGTGGAAGCACACGAATGAAATCGCATTTGGACCAGCTCATGAACAAGTGGATCGAGGGTGACCTCGATCCCGAGGATGCCGAGTCCCTGCGCGAATTGCTGGCCGAGGATCCTGCGGCTCGCGAGACGTGCTACGACATGATGCTCCTCGATCAATTGCTGGGCGAGCGGGAGGAAGCGCGGGCCGCTTTCCCGGAGGAAACGACGCTGCCTTTCCCAACGCGCAAGCTCCCCTCGGTAAGTACGGCAGTCGCGGCCGTGGCCTCGCTTGCCGCATTGATTTTCGCGGGACTATGGATCACAGCCCGCCCGGAAGTCGACGCCACTCGCGCGAGCAGTCCGCCGATCACCGCGAGTTCGGACAGCCGGATCACCATTGCCCAGCGCGAAGACCGCGGCCAGTGGTCGCCCGGCGAACTCTTGCGCCTGGAGCGTGGCACCGCAGCCATCCAACTCAGGGAAGGAGTGCTCGCGCACTTCGAAGGCCCCGCAGCCATTGAGCTGGTCAATGCCCTGGGAGACATCCGCCTGTTGGAAGGCCGCGGCTCTTTCCAGGCCGAAGCCGGCGGACAGCCCTTCACGATTGAGACACCCGGCGGAACAGTTCGCGGTTCCGGAACCCAATTCGTATGCCAGATATTGCCGGACCAGGCGGCACTGGTGGAAGTGAACACCGGCAGCTTGGAGCTTGCGCCACACACAGGAAGGGGACCCTCGAAGGTGAACGCCGGAGAAGCGGTCCGCCTCGAAGGAAACGGCACGCTCACCCCCACCGCGCGCCCCTTCATTCCATTCCGCTCCGGCCTCCCGGAAGAACTCGCGTTGTTCCAGGATGACTTCAAGGCCGCCGACGGAACGTTGCTCTCGGATCACGTTCCGCAGACCGGCCAGAAATGGGAGGCCACGGATGAGACGAACCCCACCGTGATCATAAAGGAAAAGCTGGATACATCATCCGGTAGCCGCCGGCTCTTCGCGCGGCTTGCCCCGCATGATCCGGGCGGCACGGGTTCCGTTTACATCTTTTCGTTCTCACTGACGCCACCCTCATGGTCGCACGACAAGGTGCAGCGGATGGACGGCATCGAAGCGATCGCCATCCTCGATCCGGCCGGCCACGAACTCTTCAGCCTCATGGCAGAGGCAGTGAACACGCACCGTTGGCAACTCAAGGGCGGTGGACAACTTTCGCCACTCACACCGGTCTGCGCGTTGTGGGACCACCAGCTCACGGTTTGCTATGGCCTCGATGGACGTGTGACATTGCATGATGGCGGCACTGCTCAGGCACCTGTCATCGCCAGCATTTGGCTCAAGGATCCAGCTCCCGTGGAGAGCATGTTGATAAGCAACCGGACCGGCGGCGACCTGGCGTTCCGGCGGATCGGCACCGCTTTGTTGCGTGCGCCGTCGGTGCATGCGGAGTGACGCTTCCGTCACCCCGTTCGATTGCGATTTCTTAAACCCGGGGGAAATCGAGGGCATGGAACGTCGTGCCTCCTGAATACCCAAGGGCCAACCCATCCTCCTGTGGCGTCATTTGCCGCGTGAGGTCGTTCATGGCGTTGGGATCCACGGAGAGCATCGGCGCATCCGCGAGGCTGTGCCGCATCCCCGCCTGAATCGCAGGGAACTGGGCTCCCGTTGCCCGGCCCTTGCCATCCCCGACCTCGACACAACCCATGAATCCGAAGTTCCGCAGTTCTCTGCTCATCGCCTCCCAAGTCGCCATCTTCTCGCCGGGCTCCACGGCATCGGCGGCCACCTCCACTTGGATCGGCACCGAAAACGCCGCCAACAATTTCAACACCGGCGCCAACTGGAATAACGGTGGCAGCCCCACGGTGCCTACCAACAACGACATCATCATCATCGGATCAGGAGCCACCGCGAATTCCACCAGCGTCGTAAATCGCGCGGCCAACACCACCTTGGACGGTTCCCTCTCCATCTCCCATAATACCCATTTCAACATCGGCAACGGAGGCAACCCCACCTTCACGGTCGGCACTACTGGCTCGCTGACCTTCACCTCCACCGCCGCCAACTCCTCCCAATACTTCATCGGCTCCAGCTCGGGCCAGTCCACCTTCACTCAGAACGGCGGCACCGTGAATGTGACCGTCAATCGCGGCATCCAGCTCTCCGATGGTGCCTCCGGTGCCACACGCACCGGAACCTTCAATCTCAACGGCGGAACCTTCGCCGCCACGGTCGCGGCTTCGGGTTCCCTCACCTCGGACGCCATCCCTGAAATCTACGGCGGATTCCTCGCGGGCCGCGCCGGTGGCACCACGCCGGATTCCTTCAATGTCGGCGGCGGCACCGCCACGATCTCGGCACCGAACAGCCCCACACGCCGCGTCACCGCGACCAACGGAGCCTCCGTGAACGTCTCCTCCGGTTCGCTCGCGTTCAATGGCTTCGCGGAACACCGGCTCGGCTACGATGATTCGAACATCGCAGGCACCAGCGGAACCCCCGCCAACGCCGCTGTTAGCAAGGCGACGGTTTCCGGAACAGGGTCGCTCACCTTCGCGATGGGCGGTACGAACCCCTACTTCGATATCGGCGCAACCCCCGGCTACCACGGGGCCATCGAAGTCTCCGGCACAGGCACACTGATCATCTCTGGAGGTGGCCTCAGCATCGGCTCCGGCGGAGCCAACGGCAACGTGACCGTGACCTCCGGCAACCTCACGGTGAACCAGTTCATCAACGTCGGTCGCAAGGACAGCAACATCGCCGGCGGCACGGACGTCCACCTTACTCTCAACGGCGGCACGCTCTCCACTTCGTCCATCCGCTCCGGGGGGGGTGTCCCAAGTGCCACTAACAACAACGTCGTCGTCAACGGCGGCACCATCAAGGCGCTAGCGAGCGAGGCGGACTTCCTCCGGATCGGAGTGAACGGCGTCACCAGCTTGAACACACAGCGCCCCTATGTGAAAATCGAAAGTGGCGGCCTCATCTTCGACACCAACGGCCACAACGTCGGCATCCAGACCGGCCTCCACGCGGGAGACACCAGCGGCGGCGGCCTTACCAAGACCGGTGCCGGCACCCTTTCCCTTGCCGGGGCAAGCGACTACACCGGAGCCACCAACGTCAACGTCGGCACCCTCGAAGTCATCACCGGTGGTTCGATCGGCGGAACCTTGAACGTGACGGGCGGCACCACGCTGGCAGCCGCCGGCAGCACGGCGAGCGTCTGGACCGTGCCGGACCTGAACCTGTCCAACGGCTCGACCGTTTCCATCGCCAATTTCGACCCCCTGAACACGCTCACTCCCGCCATCCAGGCGACCAACAGCCTTGCTCCCGCGGGCACCGTCCTGGTGACCGTTCCCTCTAACATTGCCGTGGGCGACTTCCCGCTGATCGGCTACCCGAGCGGTGGATCGATCGGTGGTGACGGAATTGACGCCTTCCAACTCGCCTCCCTGCCCCGCGGTGTCGTGGCCGACATCATCGATGACAACGACGCGGTCACCCTGCAGATCAGCGCCATCAATCCGCTCCGCTGGAAGGGCACCACTTCCGTCTGGGACATCGAGACCACCACCAACTGGGTCTTGGGTGCCACGCCCGAGACTTATCACAATGGCGATGTGGTGGTCTTCGACGACAGCGCAACCGGCGGCCCGAATCTAACCGTGACGCTCGACACCGCGGTCACACCGAAAAGCCTCACCTTCAACAACGACACCAAGGACTACACGCTGAGCGGCACCGGGTCGATCGGAGGCAACGTCCCAATCCTCAAGACCAATTCGGGCACCGTCACCCTGCTTACCTCGATTACCTCCACGGGCACCACCACGGTGGACCTGGGGACCCTGCAGCTCGGCAATGGCACGGTGAATGGCAGCATCTCAGGTCCGCTGGTCAACAACGACCAGGTCGTCTTCAACCCCGCCACCACTGCTACCTTTGCCGGAGCACTGGACGGCACCGGAAGCGGCCTCTTCACGAAGACCGGCCCCGGCACCCAGGTCATCACCAGCACGACCAACACCGCCTCCGGCACCTTTCAAGTCAACCAAGGCACGCTGCAATTCGGCAACGGCACCACCAATGGTGCCGCTGGCAGCGCAATCTATCAGGTCGACGCCGGGGCCACGCTGCGCTTCGAGCAGGCCACGGCAGCCCCCTTGCCTGCGGGCATCCGGGGTGCGGGCAACGTTGCCCTCAATTCCGCCCAGGCTGCCACCGGCTTGGCCGATTGGGGCTCCTTGAACCTCGACGTCGATTTCACGGGCGAGCTCCGCGTCGAGAAAGGCCGGGTAGGCGCAAACTTGGGCAAGTTCGCGCTCGGAAGCGCGTCCAAGGTCCAGATCCTGCCGGGCTCGCAGTTCCTCGCCTTCAGCAGCATCGATGCCTACACCACGCCGATCGAAATCGCCGGTGCCGGCTGGGGTGAGCCCGGTGCCAACGGCGGCTATCCCGGCGGCCTCCGGCTTGCGGGCAACGCCACCGCCACTTGGGCAGGTAGCATCACCTTGACTGCCAACTCAGGCATCATGGCGCAGCGCGGCAGCAACTTCACGATCAGCGGCCCGATCACCGGCGCCTTCCAGTGCGAGTTCTACTCCGGCGATCCCGTGGCAGAAAACGGCAACCTGATCGTTGCGCCCACCGTTCCGGGCCAGAACACCTACGCCTCCACCAAGATCAATGGCCGCCCCTCTGCGTCCGTCGTCGCGGGCAGTGCACAGGCCTTCAGCACCGGGCCGCTCGTCGTGGACAATGCCATCCTCAAGCTGGACGGTCACGACCACGGCTTCGCCAGCCTCAGCGGCGCGGGCGGTGCCATTGGCAACTACCACGCCACCACTCCGGCCACCCTCACCGTGGGCTCGGATAACTCCAGCAGCAGCTACGCCGGCGTTCTCCGCGACGGTGCCGCCGCTCCGCTCGCCTTGACCAAGACGGGCACGGGAACGCTCACGCTGAGCACTCTGCCCACCTATACCGGCAACACCACTGTGATGCAGGGCAAGCTGACCCTCGCCACCTCGGCGCTCGCCGACAACTCGACGGTCACCATCAATAGCGGCGCGGTATTGGAACTCACCGCCACGGCTTCCGATATCGTGGGCACGCTCATCCTCGATGGCGACGACGTCGGCCCTGGCACCTACAATTCCAGCCACGAGACCTATGGCGCCTACTTCGCCGGCGGCGGCAGCCTGGTGGTCGGCGGGGCCTTTGAATCGTGGGCCGCTTCCAAGGGACTCGACGGCACGCCCGGCAAGGAGAACGGCCTCACCGATGACCCGGAAAAGGACGGCATCCCGAACCTCAGCGAGTTCTACCTCGACGGCAATCCGCTGGCCAGCGACCGCTCGATCCTGCCGGCCGGCAGCCTCGACGTCACCTACCTCACGCTCACCTTCCGCCGTCGCGATGACGCCGAAGCCAGCATGACCAGCCAAGCCATCCAGTACGGCTCCACTCTGGCAAGTTGGACCGATGTCGTCCTCGGCGCCGTAAATTCCACGACCCCCAGCGGGGTCATCGTGACCGTGGTGGAGCATGATGCGGCTCCGGACAACATCACCGTCCAGATCCCGCGGACCTTGGCCGTCGGCGGCAAGCTCTTCGGCCGCCTCCAGGTGACGAAGTAATTTCGACTTCATTGGGTTCGAGGTCGAACACACAGGCCGCTCCGGCATCGGGCCGGAGCGGCTTTTTCTTTGTCGATTGCTCCGAAAATGACAGATTGGCGCTGGTTTCCACGCACAAGATGCCTTTTGAGGATCAAATGACCACCTTCTCCCTGAACTCGCTCCTCCTCCACCGCTTCGGCTTCATCTGGGCCTCCGTGCTACCCATCGCGGTGGCAGGAGCGGTCGAATTTGCTCCGCTCCAGGCGATCGACCCGGGCGAACCGCTGGCATCGATCGTGTCGAAAGCCGCGCACGTCGTGCCTTCGCCGCGGCAGGTCGCGTATCACAAGAACGAGTTCATCGGCTTCATCCACTTCGGTCCGAATACCTTCACTGGCCGCGAGTGGGGCAATGGCATGGAGGACCCGAAAACCTTCGCGCCAACCGGCCTCGATACCGACCAGTGGTGCGAGACGCTCAAGGCCGCGGGCATGACGATGGTCGTGATGACCTTCAAGCATCACGACGGCTACGTGCTGTGGCAGTCGCGCTACGAGAAGCACCAGACGATCAAGAACTCGCCCTTTCAGAACGGCGAAGGCGACATCGCCCGCGAGCTTTCGAAGTCGTGCGCCAAGCATGGGCTCAAATTCGGCATCTACCTCTCCCCGGCCGATCTCTATCAGATCGAGTCGAAGGACGGTCTCTACGGGAATGGTAGTACTTCGCGCAAGAGCACCATCCCCACCGATCCCGCCTCGTTCAAGACGGCACCGGAGAAGGTCCGCGCCGATCGTCCCGCGGGTGCTCCACTCTTCACTTTCGAGTGCGACGACTACAACCGCTACATGCTGAACCAGCTCTACGAGATGCTCACCGAGTACGGGCCGGTGCACGAGGTTTGGTTCGACGGGGCGCATCCGAAACAGAAGGGCGGCCAGACCTACGTCTATGATGCCTGGTATGAAGTCATCCGCACCCTGGCCCCGAATGCCGTCATCTTCGGCAAGGGCCCCGATGTTCGCTGGTGCGGCAACGAAGCCGGCGGAACCCGCGCCACCGAGTGGAATGTCATCCCGCTACCGCGTGACCCCAAGGACTTCGATTGGCCGGACATGACCGACAAGGACATCGGCTCGCAGGCCCAGCTCGCCGGTGCGAAGTTCCTCCACTACCAGCCCTGCGAGACGAATACCTCCATCCGCCACGGGTGGTTCTGGCGGGACGACGCGCAACAATCGGTGCGCACTGCCGATGATGTCTTCGACATCTACGAACGGGCCGTCGGTGGGAACTCCGTCTTCATGCTGAACGTTCCGCCTAACAAGTCGGGCCGCTTTTCCGAGCGCGACGTCGAGAGCCTGCGCGAAACCGGCCGCCGCATCCGCGCGACCTACGGCACCGACCTCGCCAAGGGCGGCAAGGTTTCCGCACCCAAGCTCCAGGATGGTGACCTCGACACCTGGTGGGAGCCCAAAGACAGCAGCGGCGAGCTTGTCATCACCCTGCCCTCCCCCGCCCCCGTCAACCGCTTCGTCTTCCAGGAAGCACTCGCCAAGCGCGGCCAGCGGATCGAGAAGCACGCACTCGACGCATGGATCGATGGCAAGTGGACCGAAGTCGCCACCGGCACCACCGTCGGCTACAAGAAGATCCTGCGCTTCCCGACCGTGACCACGGACAAGCTACGCTTGCGCGTACTGGAAAGCCGGCTGCAACCGACGGTCGCGGAGGTATTGGTCCACTTTTACGATCAACCGCCGTTGCCAGTGATCGCCACGCGCGATGCTTCGGGAAACGTGACGCTCGCGCTGAAAGAGCCCTCCTTCGAAGGCAAGGGCGCGGGCTTCAAGACCTCCGGACTGACCATCCGCTACACCACGGACGGCAGCGAGCCCGGCCCCAAGTCGCCAATCTATCAGAAGCCCGTCCCGATGACGGATGGTGGATCAATCACCGCCCGCAGTTTCTCCGCGAAACAGCAAGGTGCGGTCGAGCGCTTCCACTTCGGCCCCTCCAAGTCCTCATGGAAGGCGACTGCCACCAGCGAGGAGAACGCGACCTACGATGCCGCCAAGGCGATCGATGGCGACCCGGGGACCTTCTGGCACAGCCGCTGGAGCGCGCCCGCGCCGGAGCATCCGCACACGCTGACTGTGGACCTTGGCAATCCCATGACATTGACCGCCGTCACCTACCTGCCGCGTCAGGACAAGGCGGTGCCGGACGGCATGATCGAAGAGGGCCGCATCGAGACCAGCATCGATGGAAAGACATGGACCACCGCCGGAACCTTCCACTTCGGCAATCTGGTCAACGATCCCGTCGAACGAACCCATGACTTAAAGAAAGCCGTCCAGGCCCGGTTCGTGCGGCTTGCCTCGGTCAAAGGAGCAGCAGGCAAGCCCTATGCCGCCGTGGCGGAATTAGGTGTGCTAACCGCTCCGTCCAATTGAGCCGTTACTCCTTGGATTTCGCAGCCAGCACCATCGCAGCGAGTTCGGTGACGATGCGGGCGAGCTGCGGATAGACCCACGGCTCGCGGAAAAGCGAGGCATCGAGATGGTCGGCATCGATCTGCGGCAGGGCAAAGGACTCCAGTGCTTCGAACGAGGCATCGAGCGCCGGACCGCCTGACTTCAACTCACGGAAGGCATCCGCGCAAACCTCGCGGAATCGGGCAAGCGTCTCCGGATGGCGACTGCGCTGGTCATTGAGATGGACGGTGACCACCGAGAGCGCGTTGGTCACCCGCTGGTTGCCATTGGCGAGCGCTGCGGCTTGATCGAGTCCCTCGCGGCGGCTCCGTGGATCCGCGGTCATGCGGCGCAGCGAGGAAAAGACCTCGCTGTTCGCCGACTCCGCGCTGCGGCGAAAGAGCAGCAGGTCCTCATCGTGCGGCAGGCCGTCTTCCAGGCGGGAGACGACCTGCTTCAGATAGAAAAGATTCGCATCGAACGCCTTGCCCATGATCTCGGGAAAACGCTGCTTCTCCCAGACCGGCCAGAAGATCAGCGCCGCGCCAAGCGCCAGCGATCCGCCGGCAAGCGTGCACCCCAGACGCTCAAGGGTAACGGCGAGCGTGACCGGCTGGTGTGCTTCGAGCAGCAGCACGACATTCAGGGTGATGAAGATGACCGCGATCCCGTAACTACGCTTCACGTAGTAGGAGAACAGGGCGATCGTCACGGTCACCGCCGCAAGCAACACGCCGATCGGCGGATGCAGCCACAGCAAGCTGCTGGCGATGAATCCGCCGGCCAAGGTGCCGAGCATACGTTCGGCTGCTCGCTTCCGCGTGGAGCCGAAGTCCGGCTGCAAAACCACGATCATCGAGAACGGGAGCCAGTAGCCGTGCGGGATCTGGAGCTCTTTGAAAATGGCCACGCCCGCGGCCACTAGCAACAGCATGCGGGCCGTGTGACGGACCAGCGCGGGATCAACCCGTCGGCTCAGGTTCAGCGACGCCGCCAACGGGCGCAGCGTGAGCGTATGAAGGTCGAAGAGTTCCAGCGAAAAGGCGCCGCGGTCGCCGGTTCGATCAAGCGTCGCCCTCAATGCCTCGCGGATCGTGGGAAGCAACTCTTCGATCTGTCGGAGAACTTCATCGAGCTGGCCGGCGACAACGGGATCATCGAGACGGGTCTTCACCTGCGAGCGCAGCACCGCGAGCAGGTTCTCCAAGCGCGTCAGCCGCACCTCGAAGGCAGCAAGGTGCGCTGGCTGACGCGAAACCACCGCGAGTGCCACCGTCCGCGCCGAGTTCGATAGCGACGCCAGCACCGGCGCGAAAGCCGCAGCCAGCGGAGCGAAGCACGATCGGGCCATCGCCGCTTCGAGCGAGGTGCTGAGCACAATCACCCGCAGCGTCAGGCGGGCGGCGACGAGATTGAGCTGCTCCAGATGCCGCGGCAGGTTTCCCGGTAGCGCATTGGACTCCGCCAGCACCGCTTGCGTCTGATTCAGCGTAGTCCGCAAGTCGGCCTGGCGGTGGACGATCATTTCATGACGGCCCTCGCCTTCGATCGCCAACGCATCGAGCAAATCCGCCAGTGCGAGCCAGCTTTCCGCCACCGTCCGCCGCAGCGGATGCTGCGGGTGAAAGGGCCAGCCGAGCACCTGCAACAGCACCCCGAACAATCCGCGCGCCAACGCCCCCAGCGCCGGGTGAATCGCGTCCGGCCGGGTCGTGTGCGGCGACAGCGCGATCAGGAACATCAGGCCGCTGCCAATCGCCAGCCCCGGACCGTGTTCGCTGCTGAGATGCCGCCACAGTCCGCCCGCGAGGCTGACGATCACCGAGCCTAACAACGCGAGCGGCAGGCTATCCACGCCGAGCACCCCGAGTGCCGTCGCCCCCGCGAGCACTAGGCTCATCGCAAGCATGAGGCCCAGCCGCAACGAGTAGGCGCCGCGGACATCGACCAGCGCAATGGTATGCGCAGCGATACAAGGGAACGCCAGATCCACCGGCACGCCACTGAATAGCGCGAAGAGCAGCGGCACCATGAACGCCACCGTCCCGCGGATCGCGCGGTTCAAGTCCGGCCGCAACGACTCGCGGTCGAGGAGATCTCGGAAAAACTCCCTGGGGCCGTTGGCCGGCATGCCCCAAGCCTCGGGAAGATCGCGCGGCGATCAATGGCAAACGAGAAGTTTCCCGCCCATGAATCCGAGACGCTTCCTGCCCTTTGAGTCTCAACTTGTTAACTTGCCTGAAGCAATAATTGTGGCCACTCTCGGACCTATCCCATGAAAAGCTGTCTTCTTCCCGCCGCAATCTCCTGCTTAGTGGCAAGTGGACTTCCTTGTCGTGCCGATGAAGTTGAAGACCAACTCGCCGAGGCATCCACCCGGATCGAATTCATCGCATACGACTACGCTGCCATCGGTCGCAGCGGCCCGATGTGGTTACCCGAGTCTCGCCAGGGAAAAGCTTGGAACGCATTGAAGGATACCCTGCAGCTACCTGCGTCCTTTGAACAATTGGAGCGGCTCGCCGGTCATGCCAATCCGCGGATCCGCACCTTGGCGCTGATGAAACTCTATGCACTCATGGAGCCGGATGCATTCCGGGTAATCGGAAAGCATCAAGGGGACACGAATGAAACGTTTCCAGATTTGGCACCCACCCACGACGGCGCGATAGGAGATGTGGCGACCTCCTCAGAGCCGGTGATAGGAAAGGTGGTCCATACCGAGAAAGCAACCATCAGCCGGGTTACCGGGCAGATGCTCAGGATGATCGGCTATACCTCCCAGCGGGATGGTGACTTTGAGACTTGGAGCAAGCCACGCCTAGGCAATCCGGACTGGATCGCTTGGTACGACTTCCTTTACCGGATCGCGATCGAATCTTCCTCGCCGGTTCCTCCGCAGGCGGCGCCACGGATTGCCGCGCTCAAAGAAAAACTGAAAAGCCGCCCTGCCGCAGTCCGCGCATGGCTATGGTTTGGCATTGCTGACGATCGCCTGATGGTGCCGGCCTTCGATACCCCGCTCGCCACAGAAGCAGAGATGATCGAAGCAGCTAGACAGCTCGGCCCGCAGGCTTTGCTGGCCTTCTTGAAAGACGGCACCCGGGCAGGACTGAGCGAACCGCACATCGACAATCCCGAGCGCGGAAAGCGCTTTATCCTCCAGCATGCCAAGCAATTGTTCCGCGAGGAAGACTCGAAGCCCTTGGCTGAATCCGGCAATTTCATCGCTGCAGCCGACGCGAATCCCAAGGAGGCTTCCACCCTGATTCGCAAGATCAGACTCAAAGACTCTGACGTGGGTATCGCCATGGCGGCCCTGCTGGATCACCACGGCGAAACCGAGACCGAATTCGTGGTGGAATGGTTCCATGCTCCCTCCGGCATTTCTGGTCCCGCATACGACCAGAGCAAATTCATTCATGAGTATGAGCGCCGGATGCCCGCCGATTGGGAGAAGCCGATCCGTGCGTTGGTCGCTCATCCGGGCTTTGAACGCCTTGATCGGCTCAATGTCGCCTACTTCGCGCAGATGGTGAACAAGCTCGCAGGGAAAGAGATTGTTTCCTTCGACTCGACCAAGGGAGAAGTTGCGCAGCGCAATCGTCTCCGCGAGCATTTCAGCTTGGCCGTACCCGAGTAATCACGCGCACTCCGCCACCATCTGGGCGCACGGTTTCATCGCCGCTCCGGCACGGGCGCATTCGAGATCGCCGCGCAGCCCGCGGATGAAGCTATCCATGCCGAGCCAGATGCCGCGGTAGAATTCCGCATCGGTCGCACCACCGGCACGCAGGGCACCGCGATGGTTCACCCATAGCACCGTCCCGGCCGCCAAGCCGCGCAAGCGGAACGCCAGCTCCCAAAGCCGCCCGAAGCGACGGTTCTCCGCGGCGAGCCGCGCACGATGAAAGGCGATGTGTCCGGCCTCGTCGCGAATGATCAGGGCACACATGCCGCGAACCGCTTCGTCGCGGGTATACTTGCGCAGCATCTTGTAATAAACGTGGCTGACGATCTCGGTAAGCAGGAGCGCGTAGAGTTCGAACTGCACGCCAGCGAGCTTCCTCACCCCGCAGAACAGGCTGAAGCTCCAGTGCCCCTTGATCTCCGCGACCATGAAGCGTTTCAGCGAGCTCCCTAACAGCCGCGAGTGTTCCCTTTCCTCCGCGAACCAGAGATCGACCAAGGCTTTCAGACCCGCATCGGAAGCGAGCAGGCGCTGGTGATTCCACGCGATCAGATAGGCCGGGCCGCCGCCATCGCCGAGCTGGAATTGTTGAAGGGACTTCCCCAGCTTGGAGAGGGCGGGCCCACGCAGGTTGACCGGGGCGTTCCAGTCCGGCTCGGGCCGGTCGAGGGCATTGCGGCGGAAATGTTCGGTCCAGTAATCGAGATTCATGACGGCAATGGGTTGCGGCGTCATCCCGGCAGCAGCAGGCGAAGAACGTTTGATGGACGGGTGAAAACCTTGCGAAGCTTTCGTTGCATTTCCGCGGCGAGCGGGCAGCGTCCGCGCCATGCACCGCCAGTCCCTGCTCGACCAGCTCACCGCCTATGCCGCGAAGCATCCGGAGGAGGCGGAGACGGTGAGCCAGTTCATCGATTTCGTGGCGTCGGAATCGGATTGCTTCGAGCGCTCGCTGGCCGCCGGCCATGTCACCGGCTCGGCGTGGATCGTGAGTGCGGACGGCACGCAGGTGCTGCTCACCCATCACGCCAAGCTCGATCGCTGGCTGCAACTCGGCGGCCATGCCGATGGCGATTCCGACGTGCTCGCGGTGGCATTGAAGGAAGCCTGCGAGGAATCCGGCCTGAAGGATTTCGAGCCGGTCGGCGAAGGCATCTTCGACCTGGACATCCATCCCATTCCGGCCCGCAAGAGCGACCCGGAACACCTCCACTACGACGTCCGCTACCTGCTGCGCGCCACGGGCAATACCGACTACATCGTCAGTGATGAATCCCACGACCTGCGCTGGGTGCCGCTCAATGACGTGGCGGCGTTGAGTAATGAAGAATCGATGCTGCGGATGGTGAGGAAGTGCGGCTTGCGGCTTCCCTGAATCGTCAGGTCCGGGCAAGCTGGGATCGTGAAGATTGACTTCGGCGACGTCTTTGCCAGCGGCATCGGCTGGCTGCTCAAGCAGCTTTTCTTGTTCGTGGCGTCGATCTGGCTCGGCTGCTCGATGGGCGCTGCGGCCCTGCTCGCTGCCGGGCTCGTCAAGGGATGGAGTTTCGATGCCGGTCTCTTGATAGGCAGCCCGGTGCTGCTGCTGACGAGCTGGTTGATTCCGAACGTCTGCTTCCTCGGCGCGGCGATCTACTGGTTCGTTCGAAATGAGACGAACACGCCCTTGGCATGCGGTATCCTCGCCGGCGTCGAGGCTCTCGTGTCGGTCGCTGGCCAGGCAGGAGAAATCAACGGTTGGCTACCCCTGACCGTGGCATGGGTGACTTGCCTCGTTCTCATCGCCATGATGGGCACGGGCTTGTGGTTCCTCGGCCAGTGGCAAATCAACCGCTGGGCCCTCGAGATCGAAGAGCTCAAGGCGGAGAATGCGATGCGCCGCGCGCAGTTGAAGGAGGATTTCGGCACCGACAGTGCGGGCGTCGATGAAACAGGCATGCCCTGAACACGAAAAAGCGGCGTGGCCGGAAAGCCACGCCGCTCGTGAGATTGAATTGGATGTCTCCGCCAGATCAGTACTCGGCCGGGCCTTTGGTGCCGCCTGAGGCCTGCTCGCCTGAGATCTGCAGCGCCTGATAACCGCCGATCGAGCGGAAGTAGAGCAGCATGCCGAGATAGAGCACCGCCATCAAGGCGGGAACGAACGAGGTCAGCTTGAGAGCCATGCGGCCGCCATGAAGACCAGCTCCCGTCACTTCCTTCTTGTCAGCTTCAGCAGTCGGCTTGGCCTCATTCCACCACTTGACCAAGGCCTCGTGGTTGGGGTCCTTCTTGCCTTGCTGGGTCAAGAGTTCGTCGGCTCGTGCCAGTTCCTTGCCGCCGTCATCCAGCACGCCAACCTTCGCACCATCCAGACCGACGGTCTTGATGCCCATGAAAGTGTTTTCCTTGCCGGCCTTGTAGCGCTCATACGACTCCTTCGAAGTCTCCTGGAGCTTCTCGGAGGCGTAGTAGTCCTGCTTGAAGCCGATCGCGGGACCGCCGATCAAGCCGGCGGAAAGCATTCCCACGCCACCGATCATACCGATGGCAACGGCTCCACCCTTCGGGAAGCGCTCGGAAACCACGGCCAGCATCGTGGGCCAGAGGAAGGTCTTGCCGCAGGCATAGACCGTGGCGGCGACCACGCAAAGCATGACGCTGGTGGCCGAGCCGAGCAACTGGAGCCCGACGAAGCCGAGGATGGCACTGACCAGCAACAAGCCGATCGGAGAAATGCGATGAACGATCGGACCGGCAAAGAACCGGAGGATGAACATCAGCAATGATGTGTAAGAGAAGAGGATCAGGCCCTTCGTTGGGCTGGCCATGATAGAGCCGGTGATCTTGCTGATCCACGAGTCGGTGCCGAGTTCCACGTATCCGACGAGGGCGTGGATCACCAGAAGCAGGATCATCAGCGGGAAGAACAGGGTCTTCACCATCTCCCCGATGGTAACGCCGGCTTGGGCGGCATGGGACTTCGGGAACTTCTGGCCAATGATCATCGCCCCGTAGATGAGAACCGGGATGAGGAACAGGCTCATCTGGATGCGCCAGTCGACTGCGGCCGAGACCACAGTGCCCGCGTCATCCGTACGAGCCGCCATGAATGCGGACGCCACACTGCCGAGCACAAGACCCGCAGGCCAGCCGGCGTGGAGGATGTTCAGGTAGTGGGTCTGCTGTTTCGGGAACAGCGTCGCGGTGAGCGGGTTGACGACGGCTTCGCAAACACCGTTGCCAATGGCGAAGATGAACATAGCCGCGAATAGGCACCAGTAGGCGGCATCCTTTCCGCCGGAGGCGAAGAAGGCAGGCGCGGCCAAGGTGAGAACGGCCGACACGAAGTGTAGGATGAGCGCCAGGAACATCAGCTTGCCGTATCCGACCTTGTCGGCAAACAAGCTGAAGATGATGATGATGAGGCCGAAACCGGCCAAACCACCACCCGTGATCGTTCCAAGTTCGGTCATCGTGAAGCCGAACTGATTGGCCCATTGGCCGAGGATGCCGCCGCGTACGGAAAAGCCGACGCCGGCAGCGAGGATCGCCATGAAGCCGGCCCACAGGAGCCGTTTGGCGTTGGGCGCCGTGGATGGATCACTAACTGAATTGCTCATAGGTTTCTTGGGAAGTGGCGGTCTGTCTAACGGTCGTGGCGAGGCATGGCAAGCATGCGGAATGGCAGCGGACAACGCTTTCGGCGGGCGCTTCCTTTCGCGAATGTCGCAAACATCCAAGGGCGTGACGGAAATTCCGCCACGCCCTCCCCTCCCCGAATCCCCGGCCAAGGCGGTCAGGCAGCCTTTCCCGCACCGCCAAACACTTCCCGCCAGTCAATCCGCGCGGTCAGGATCATCAGCAGGGCCAAGGTCAGCACCGAGACCACCGCGAGGGTGATCCCGGTTAGCCCGTCGAAGAAGAACGACAGGCTGAATAGCGCGAGGTAAACGACTTGCGCCGGCACCGCCACGCCGAATAGGAGCTTGCCGCCGACCGCCCGCAGGTAGCCGGCCACCAGCAGCAGCGAGACCACGGTGGCGACGCCGAAGCTAGCGAAGGGCGGCATCAGATCGACCAGATAGGCGAACAGCAGATGGAAGGAGAAGAAGCCCGCGCTGACGAAAAACACATGCATCGGGTGCAGCGGGATGCCCTTCAGCGCGGCCACGATCAGCAGCACGGTCACGAAAAACAGCAGCGAGACCGGCGCGAAGTTCACGATCCGCTGGGCGACCGGCCCGGCATTCAGCAGCTTCGGCATGTCCATGCCGATCGCCGGCGCGGACAGCACGTCAGGATAGACCCAGGCGAGATTCCAGCCGGCGTCGTCCTGCGCGCGCTCGTCCGGCGAGCCGGTGCCAAAGGGGAAGTCAATGTCGGCGAAATTCACCCGCATCCGCAGATCGAAGCCGGTGATACGGCGGGCATCGGGAAACCGGTAGTTCCACGAATCCGTCCCGCGGGTGCGGTAGGCGACCTTCAGCGGCACGGTTTCCCCGGCCGGGACCACGACGGCCCGGGTGACGATGCCGTCCTCCGCCGCAGTCGCGGATGCCGTTTCATCCCCGGCCTGAAAAACAAACCCGTGCAAGCCAGCGCTATCCGCCGGCAGCGGGAAGCGCAGGTAGAGAGTCTGCGGAATGCGGGTCGGATTCGTGAAGGCGTAGTCGGCACTGAAATCGACCTCATAGGTGCGATGCCACAGCAGCCCGCGGCGCTTCGGCTGGGAGTCGAGCCGGACCGCGACCTTGGTGCTGGATGGCAGCACGGCAGCCCGACCAGCCGGGGCATTCGGAGTGAAGTAGAAGGCATCCGGGTGCGACTGGACCAGCGCCGGGCCCCAGACCCCGGCGACCTCGCGCTGCATCTCCGCAGTGGAAACGAAGGTGCGCTTCGAGATCGCGGTCCCGAGCAGAATCCATGCGAGGCAAGTGCAGGCGACGATGACGGCGGACAGCAAGAGATTGGAAGATTTCATGGGACGGTTCGATTTCACGGGACGGTTCGGTTAGGGACGGGCGGAGAGGTCGGCGCGTTGGTAGAAGACGGAAACGGCAGGCGTCTCGTCGCGGCAGAGGTTCTTCCGAAGCCGGATGGCCGATGGCGGATCCGTATTGAGGAGATTCTCGCGGGTGAGGTTCCCGTGAATCTCCGCCCGATAGGCGGTGGGCAGATCGACGCGCCAGGTCAGCGTGCGAATGAAGAGCGGCGTGCGTGGCAACTCGAGCGCGAGCGTGCCGGAGACGGCATCGAGCGCCTCGCCGCTGGCCGTGAAGGACAGCTGGACCTGCGTGGTTTCCTTGCCCGGCGGCGGCAGCGGGATCTCGATCCGCCCCTCGCCGCGATCCACCGGACGCGTATCTTGACCGGCGACCGCACAACTCAGCAGCGAGTATCCTTTCGGGCTATCGAAGGCGACGCGCAGCGGCTGGCGGTGATCAATCTTGAGCAGGCCCTCGGCCAGCAATGAGCCGTCGCTTTCCTGGCGCAGCGACCACGTGGCTTCCAGAATCACGGCATCGGCCGTGGCCACCAGCGGCAGTTCACGGGCTCCGAGCTCGGCGGTCGTGGCGGCACTTTCCAGCGTGAGATACGTCGTTCCACCCAGCGCCTCCCGGAGCTTCGCGGGAAGTGCCGCGGGATCAAAGGGGCCGGCCAAGCCGTTGCCTTCAAAGGCACGGCGCGGATTTGCCGCGATCAGGAAGCGCGCACGCGCCGAGGCCTCCTCCGGACCTCGCGGCGCGGCGAGCTGCCACGAGGCATCGAGTGGCCGCAGCGGGCGGCGATAGCTGATGACCAGCTCACGCTCTAACATGTCACGGGACTTCCACTCCAGCAGTAGACGGTTGTTCCCCTCGGCATCGCGGGTCACGCGGAAATGAGCGAGGTCATCCCCTTCGGCCTTGAGATCGCGGGCATCCGCGGGAAGCAACAGCTCGGCGGAAATGCCGGAGCCACCGGTGGCTGATGCGCGCGCGAGCACGAGATGATCGAGTTCCCCTTCCGCATCGCGCACCAGGACCTGATGCTGCCACGTCCAGCTCGATGGCAGGGGTGGCTTCTCGCTTTCCTCCACTTCCTCAGTGGTCAGCGAGCGCAAGGTCACGTTCGCGCCGGAAGCGGGCAAGGGCAGCGGCTGGCCGGGAAGCAAGCGATACTCGCGGTCATCGACCCCGACGGTGAAAGTCGCCCCTTCCGCCTCGAGGATCAGCGACGGACAAGACGGCAGCACCAGCGGCACGTCCGAAGCATCGGCAATGAAGCGCGCGCTGAACGCAGCGTTCCCGAAATGGGATGCGGCGTGGCAGATCTGTCCGCCTTGGACGACCAAGGTAAGTTCGGCGGGCTCGCTGCGTTCCAGGCCGACCGGTCCTCCGATAAGCGGGACCAACGACATGCCATCCGAAAAACGCGTCACCCGGAACGACGCATCGATCGCGACGCGATCACCGGCAGGACTCACCTTCAAGCGCGCCGCAGCCAGGGCAGGCAGCATCGCGGGAGGCGTGGGTGAAGGGGCCGCCTGCCGCGCCTCTAACAAGCGCAGGAGTTCGGCATAGGGCAGCCGGACCTCCGCGTTATCGAGCGGCTCGGCGGAAACGACAAGGGGCGCGACCAGGCAGGCGGCGATGAGCAGGTGCTTCATGCCATCACGCTGGAGCGCCGCGATGAAGCACTGTCGAAGCGCCGGTGAAATGCCGGTGTTGCAAAGATGAAGAAACCGCGAAAGCGGCTACTCAGCTCAGTTCACCACCTCGTAGACCACCCGGAGAAAGCGCGGTATCTCGCTCCTCGGAACCTCATAGCCACCCGGAATCTCCGTCACGCCATCCTGGGTCCACGTTTCAAGATCGGTGGAGGTTTCCACGAAACGCGACATTCCAAGCGGCGCAGGAGGAATCAGCAGTTGCATCGTCCCCGGCGTCACCACCGGCTGGAGCAGGGGCAGGGAAGTCGGATCATTCGGATTCGCGCCGAACGTGTATTCACCGGCATTGTCCCATCCGTCTCCATCAAGGTCAGCGGAAGCTGCGGCCAAGGGGTCCTGCGGATCAACGAAGGTCTCGATCCACGCGGTGTAGGCGGAGACGATCACCAGGGTGCCGCTCGCACTACCGATGTAGCCGGGCCGGGTCACGGTAACAACGACTGCATAGCTGCCGGCGTTGACCGGCAAGGTCGTCGAACCGTTATAGGTAACCGAAAACTCGACTCCGCCAGGTTGGATAACAACAGTGGCGGATTTCGCGGTGCCGTCATAGTAGGCAAGCAGCCCGGACAATTGGAGGATCGCCGTTTCGACAACAGCATCGGCGATCTCGATCGCTACGGAGGATGGCTCCATCGCGACGAAATTCAGATCGGCAGGCGGCAGGGACAGCACCAGCGACTCCGGGCCTTCCACAAGGGAGTCGAGCACCGCACCCACCTCGGCCGTGACGCTAGTCTCCCCCGCAGGCAAGGTGAGCGAGATCGGACCACCGACATCACCGGAACTCGCAGCGCCGGAGACCTCCAGCGTGACGGTCTCATCTTGCACGAGCGGCAGAGGCGTCGAGAGGACAAGCATGACGGTCGATGACGGCGAGGCCTCCGACAGCGACTCTCCGGATGCTGTTAGAGAAAGATGCGGACGGAAAGGATCCGAGACCGCGAGCGACCAGAACTTCACGTCATCGACATTCCAGCCGGTCACGATGGTGCTGCTGTTGTGCACGAGTCGCCAGCGGAAGACGATGCTTTCGCCGGCCCAAGCCGCGGGCAGCTTGACGCGGGTGGTGATGAAGCTGGCGGCGCTGCCGGTCCACGCCTCGCGCCCGCGGATCGCCGAGCTAGAGTTTGAGACGATGCTGCCGCTGTAGTCGCCGGCCTGGACCGTGGCGTCGGAGTTGAGCAAGTCGAAAAAGGCACCGCCATTGCGCGAGGCCTCCACAACGCCCCCGTCCCGCGACAACTCCAACAGATACCGGTGGGAAAATTCCAGCAGGCCCCCACCCGGGCCGACCGTCACGGAGGGAGCCATCAGGAGCGCCTCACCGTTGCTTGTAACCGAGGGTGAGAACATCGAGTTGGGAGCGCTGTTAGAGCGATTGGATGAAACAACCCAGGGACTGCCGGCTCCGGAAACCGATTGGGTCCAGCCAGCCGGCAGACTGGATGAAGCATCGAAATGCTCCTCGAGTGCCCCCCCGGAGATCCCTGCCCCCAAGGTCACCGACAGCGGCAATACCGCCGAGTAGCCGGTGGCATTCACGGTGAGCTGCAGATTGATCACCTGCCCTGCGACACCCGCCAGCGCGACGGTGAAGAGACCTTCACCCGACTCGCCCGGAGCCAGCGTGCCGAAACTCGCCGTCGCGTCGAAAACCGTCGAGTCCGCCGGCGCGGAAAGCGTGGCAGTGAGAGCCGATGCCGCCAGATCGCCGCCATTGGTGAGCGTGATGCCGAGCCGGAGGGTTTCGCCCGGATCGGGCACCCCGTTCGCGCCGCTGTTTGACTCGGCATCGAGGCGGAGGGAAGTGACGGTCATCTCCGGCGTCGGCGGGGCCACCTCCAGCAGGACTTCCATCCGGTAGAGTTGTGCGCGGTCATTGGAGCCGCCGCGGACCCGGATGAGATGGGTGCCGTTCGTCGCAAAGCGGAAGTTGGTGATCTGCTCGGTCAATCCCGCTCCCTGCACTGGAGCGGACGCCAGCACCGTGGTGCCATTGGCCGCCAACAGATCGAGGATGAGGTCCTGCTGGGTGGTCGGATCAAATGCGGTGCCGGCGGTGCACGTGCCGTCGGAGTTCTGGGCCCCGTCCAGATACGTGTCGGTCACCGGATCCGCAGGGAGAATCGGATCTGAGGGAATGATCCGGACGGTCACCTGCTGGGTGTCCGTGGCGGGAAAGGAGTAGAAGTCGGTGTCACCGTTGTCGTCGATGCTCAGCCATTGCCATGACGCTTGCGTCCCGCCGGTCAGCGCGAGCGGCGTGGCGTTGGCAGTGGTATCGTTGTTACGGACGCCATCGTGAACCTCCAGCGGGTCGCCATACCTCCGCTGGGTGGAGTAGATGTCGTCGAACTGACAGCCGCGGAAGCCGAGGTTGATGAAGGGCTCCATCAGCTTCGTCTGGTTGACCGGGCAGACGTGGGCGAGACCGAGCGAGTGCCCGATCTCGTGCTCCATGATGTTTCGCAGCCGGATCGAGTTGTTGCTGATGGTGGCGATGTAGTTGTCGTTGGTATCGATCACCACGTCGCCGTTGTCCGGGTAGTAGGCGTAGGCGAGCGTGTTGCTGTTGCCATCGATCGCGTGTCCGCTGATGCGGATGTCGCCACGGATGCCGGCACTGCCCCAATCCGAGCTTGAGGAAGAACCATCGATGGTCACGCCGTCATCGTTCGGCTCGTAAATGAAGCGCAAGCCGGAGATCGCGGCCAGATTGTCGAAAACCGCTTGGAACACCGGGAACCATGGCTGGGTGGCGGGATCGCCCGCGGCGCTGCCGCCATAGATGGCCGCCATCCGCGCGCGCAGGTTGCTGGGATCGGACGTGTCGCCCGAATCGCTCGCGGTGATCGGCGTGCCATCGGGGACGATGCTCCAGGTCAAGGTCACCGGCAGGCCTTGGGCGCTCTGACTGGTGCCGTCGGTGGCGGTGCGAGACCAGCGCCGGGTCCCCTGCAGCGCCTGAACCCCGAAACTGCTGGCCGCCGCGATCTTCTGCTCCGCCATCAGATAGGCTTGGACGATTTCCGGCGGCGTGTCTTGCGACCAGCACTGGACCCGCGGCGTAGCGGAGGTGGCAAGCTGGCCAGCGTAGCGGGCGAGGCGGTCGCCCTCCGCCCGCGACAATCCGGGGAGCGCGTCGATGGCCACCAGCACCTCATCGAGCGCCGCTTGCTTGCGGGCGTCCAGCTCCGCGGGTGAAAGGTCCAAGGCGGACTGCGGCGCGGCCAAGGCCTCCCGAAGCGACTGCCACGGACGCGGCGTGAGGCCACCGGGCGTGGGCGACGATGCCTCGTTCGTAAGTTCAGAGTCGGGAGCAATCCCGCCGGAAGAGGCCCCCGCCCGGATCCCCGATTTGGTTGCGCCCATCTCCACCCTCTCCCGTGATCCCGGCTGACGCACCACTGCCACGAAGACCCCGGCCAGCAAGGCCAGCAGGAGCGCCAAAGGCATTCGGGATCGCTTCACTATCCACTGAATGTGAACAAATGAAGAAGCTGTCACAAGCGGGGACTTGCCGCGTAGAAACAAAAATGCAGGGGAGATTTCCTCCCCTCCCGGCGGATAGTGCCCGCCTCGCTGCCTCCCCTACCCCTCTTCGGTTGAAGTCAGCCGCCGCCCCCTCATAGTCACCGGATGAAAGCCGCGCGCGACTACTCGCCGAAAATCGACCCCCTGCGCGACCACTGCCCCGTCCGCGCTGCCATCGATGTCCTCAGCGGCCGCTGGAAACCCTCGATCCTTTGGGAGCTGAAAGCAGAGGCCCGCCGCTACTCGGACCTCCAAGGCGCCCTTCCCGGCATCAGTGCCCAAGCGCTCACCCTCCAGCTCCGTCAGCTCGAGTCGGACGGCATCGTGCTCCGCACCGTCTACGCCGAGATTCCTGCCCGCGTGGAATACTCCCTCACCGACCACGGCCGCTCCCTTTCGCAGGTCATGGACGAGCTCGAACGCTGGGGAGCCCGCCACCTCGAGCGCGAGGGCAAGCAGGCCTGCATCTGCCGTTAGGGCTCACGGCTTCGCCGGCCACTCACAAACTTGTGAGTAGGTCACAATCTTGGGACGAAGCAGCGCCACCGGTCTCGCGTCATCATGCGCTCGCATGAAAACGCTACTCGTCATCGACTCCAGTGCCCGCTCCCACCGCTCCACCACCCGCGCCCTGACCAGCCGCTTCGCCGACGCCTGGAAATCCCGCTTTGGGGAAAGCTCCGTCATTCATCGCGATCTCGGTGCGAATCCACCACGCCCTGTCGATGATGCATGGATCGCCGCCGCCTTCGCCAAGGACGTCAAAGGAACACCCGCCGCCCTCGCGGAGAGCGAAACCTTCATCGACGAGATCCTAAGCGCCGATGTGATCGTGATCGGCGCACCGATGTACAACTTCGGCATGCCCGCTTCGCTCAAGGCTTACCTCGATCAGATCGTCCGGGTCGGCCGCACCTTCGACTTCGGCGAGTCGCACGAGAATCCCTACCTCCCCCTCATCCCGTCCAAGCCCGTCGTCGCCATCACCTCGAAGGGCTCCGGCGACTACGAACCCGGCGGCCCCATGGAGTCGCTGAACTTCCTCGAACCCCACCTCGCCACCGTCCTCGGCTTCATCGGCCTGGGCGATATCAGCTACGCAAAGGTCGCCCGCGAGGAATACAAGGACGAGGAATGGAAGCGCATGGTCGCCGAGGCGGAAGTCACCGTCGACCAACTCGCCACGAAGCTGGCTGCCGATTAAGGGGCGGTGCGACCCCGGCGTTCGGCTTTGCCTGTTAGAGCCGCGATGTGGTTTTATCCGGCCATGATCGCGACCGTCCAGTGCATCACCGTCCGCTGGACCAAACTTTCGCGGGGTGCACCGAACTCCGCAAAGCGCGCGGCGGTTCCGATGTCCTTCGCCCTGCAGC
Organism: Luteolibacter arcticus; assembly: GCF_025950235.1. NCBI lineage: Bacteria > Pseudomonadati > Verrucomicrobiota > Verrucomicrobiia > Verrucomicrobiales > Verrucomicrobiaceae > Neoluteolibacter > Neoluteolibacter arcticus. The sequence goes on from NZ_JAPDDT010000010.1 coordinate 149,041, forward strand.
CGGTGAGCCTTCCGAAACAGGGCACACGGAGCGCCGTGCTTCATTGGGTGGGAGCGTATGAAGAGGATGGATTCGTGCCGCACCAGGGCATTGAGGTGAAAGACCTCACCGGCATCCACGACTTCGACGCCGAGCTGGCGACCCTGAAATTCGAAGCGGACGATCTCAGGATTGAATACAAGGGTGGCTTCTGGTGCGCCGGTGCCCCGCAGCGACCACACATCGTTCGCAGTGTCTTCACACTCCGGGCGGGGCAATGGGGACGCGTCGCTGCCAATGGTCGCTTCAGCCACAACAACGAATGGGCCTACTACCGCAAGGTGCTGAACATCGCATTTTCCGAAACCGTGCCGGCCGCAGGCATCTTCAACGGCAAGCCGGATGCGGAGTTCCGGGATGAGCATGACCTGTGGTAGATGGTCCATCGCCACCATCCATGTCTTCGCAACGTCCTCTTCTCCGTTCACCGTCATTCTGGCTCGGCATCCCTATCATGCTCTTCCTGGTCTGGAGCTGGTGGGACTCCGCCAAGATGGACCGGGCACGCAGTTGGACAGCGGGACGTTTCGGTTCCTTCAGGGTCAATCATGCCGATTCGGCCATTTCCTTGACCCGCGCTCCCCACGGTTCGCCATCCGCATTCGTGAATGACCGCTGGAGCTTCTCTCGAGAGTTCGCCTACACCAAGGAAAGGACTTACGAGCTCGATTCTTCGCTCCGCTGGCCAGCAGTGAAGATCGGCCGGGACGAGCAGGGGCGACCTCTGGTAGTGGTTCCTTACTGGGTCTCGATTTCCATCTACCTCTCAGCTTGGGCGTGTCTTCTCGCGTGGTGCCGCAGGAGACACTCCAGGAACCTCTTCCATACCGGAGTGGATTCCGAAGGCATGGGCGATCGTTAGAGCACGAAAAAACCGGGATGTTTCCCTCACGTTCGTGCGTGATTTTGACGGGCCTATCAGCGCCGAGACCAACCTCTACGGTACGTGAAGCCGTCGAATCATAATATTCCGGAACCAGGTCTGCTCGCCGTGATGCTGAAGCGCCAAAGGTGCGTTGGCCGTTTGTCCGAACCCCGGCAGCAAACCTCCGTCCGAATAAGTAGCAACCGCAGACTGCCAAGCGGCACCGGCCATCTCATACTCCAATACTTTGCCTCCATTTAACCAATGTTGGACATTCGTTCCTCGTACGATGAGACGGCAGGAATTCCACTGGCCAGTAGGGACCAGAGTTTTGGGACCAGGCGCAAAGAGCCCATAGGCTGCCCCCATCAATCTCTTTCCAGTCAACGCCGAGTGAGCGTCATCCAGAAGCTGATACTCCGGCCCTGTCTGCGTTGAATAATTGGTGGACGTCGGCTCGGTTAGGCGGAACACGATCCCACTATTGCCATTATTGCTGGTCTTCCACTCCCAGCGAAGTTCAAAGTTTTGGTAGCTGTTAAGCGTGACGAGATCATTGTTCGAGATCGCAGCACCTCCCGAAACCGCCACGGACATCAACTCCTTTTCAGGTGTTATGGTCCAAACACTAGCAGGTGGCAGCCCCGCCCGATGATAGCCCCGAAAGGCAGCGAGAGACGCACCATCAAACAAAATTTCCCACTCTGCGAGCCGGTAGAAGCACCGGGGTAAATCGGCGGCCTCCGATATCCTCCATTCGCCTGCTTCCGCAACGGGATCCGCGATATTCAACCAATTTTCGTTAGCAAATTGGGCCGTAGAATTTTTCTGAAGATAGTGACGCTGCAAACCGGCTTGAGGCCATGACAACTTCACTTCCCCTCCTGAAACCGATATCGAAAGATCGCTTGCGTTTCCGGGTCTCGAGAAACCTAAAAATAACGACACAGCAGCCAAGAATCGAATCATTCAGAGGGGGAATTGGACTCCTAAATTTATTATTCCCTACCCAACGCACTGTCTACCAGAAATTTGTGATTTTCTCATCTGACCGCCGGGCAGGCCCCATCGATAACACGATTTTACATAATAGATCATGCGCGCCTTTATTACTTCCACTCCAAGAAAAAGCCGGGAGGTTTCCCTCCCGGCTTCTGGAATCGTTCTGACAGCTAGGATCAGTCTTCGGACGGGCTCCACTCCTCGGCCTTGAAGGCGGCGAGGTTGAAGGCCTGTTCGAGGCCCACCATTTCGGAGGACGGGCGCAGGCTTTCGAAGCTGGCGCTTTCCTTCTTGAGGTCGGCTTCGCTGTAGTTGACCGCCTTGATCGAGAGACCGATGCGGCGCTCGACCTTGTCGACCTTGATCACGCGGGCTTCGACTTCGTCGCCCACCTTGATGACATCCTTCACCTTCTCCACGTGGTCTTCGCTGAGTTGCGAGATGTGGATCAGGCCATCGATGTCGCCATCGAGGCTGATGAAGGCGCCGAAGGAAGCGATCTTGGCCACGGTGCCCTTGACGAGGTCGCCCACCTTGAAGCGCTCGTCGATGTGGCTCCATGGATCGTCCTCAAGCTGCTTGAGACCGAGCGAGACACGCTGGTTGGCCTTGTCGATGGAGAGCACGATCGCTTCCACTTCGTCGTTCTTCTTGAGAACTTCGGAGGGGTGATTGATCTTGCGGGTCCAGGACATGTCGGAGACGTGGACCATGCCGTCGATGCCTTCTTCCAGTTCCACGAACGCACCGTAAGCGGTGAGGTTGCGAACCGGGCCCTTGATGGTGGCGCCGATCGGGTAGCGGACTTCGATTTCGTCCCATGGATTCGGCTCGAGCTGGCGGACACCGAGGGAGATCTTCTGCTCCTCGATGCTGATGCCGAGCACCACGGCCTGGATTTCCTGGCCGAGCTCGAGCACGTCGCTCGGGCGGGTGATGCGCTTGACCCAGCTGAGTTCGGAAACGTGAACGAGGCCTTCGACACCGCGCTCGAGTTCGATGAACGCGCCGTATGGCAGGAGCTTGGTGACCTTGCCCTTGACGTGGGAGCCGATCGGGAACTTGCGCTCGATGTCTTCCCAAGGATTGTCGGACATCTGCTTGAGGCCGAGGGAGACGCGCTCCTTCTCGCGATCCACGTCCAGGATGACGACATCGACCGGCTGGCCGATGACGAGCATTTCGGATGGGTGGTTGATGCGACCCCACGACATGTCGGTGATGTGGAGCAGGCCGTCCATGCCCTGCAGGTCCACGAACGCACCGAAGTCGGTGATGTTCTTGACCGCGCCGGTGACCTTGTCGCCGACCTTGACGGTGCGCAGGAACTGCTGGCGCAGCTCGGCACGCTCGGCCTCGATGACCTCGCGGCGGGAGAGAACGATGTTCTTCCGCTCGTCGTTGACCTTGACGATCTTGAATTCGTAGATGTTGCCGACGTATTCGTTGAGATCCTTCGGCGGAATGATGTCCACCTGGGAACCGGGCAGGAAGGCTTCGACGCCGACATTGACGGTGAGACCGCCCTTGACGACCGACTTGACCTTGCCGCGAACGAGGCCGCCGTCTTGGAACACCTTGACGATCTTTTCCCAGTTCTGCTTGTGAGCAGCCTTTTCCTTCGAGAGGACAACCATGCCCTCATCGTTCTCAAGCTTTTCGAGAAGCACTTCGACTTCGTCGCCGACTTCGATTTCTTCATCCTCGAACTCATTCGATGGGATGGCGCCCTCGGACTTGTAGCCGATATCAACGAGGACGACTTGTGGGCGGATCTCAATGATCGTGCCCTTCACGATGGTTCCTTCGCGGAACTCGCGGAACTTGGAATCGATCAAATCGGCAAGTTCCTGGTTGGTTGGGGATTCAAGCACGCTAATGCTCATGGTGGTTTGGTTTGAGGTTAGGTTGTTGGTTTCGCTTTCCTTCCGGCATTTGCCCCGATGGAAGAACCGGCGAGCCACGGGGCTCCAACTGCTCGCCAGTGATCTGAAAGGTGAAACGGGGCGGCGAACCTAGGCCCGCGACCCTGCATGGCAAGCCGAAAATAACTGGTTTTCAGCGACCGCGGCGGCGGCGAAAGCCCAGCCCGGCAGCGGAAATCGCGAGCATCGCCACGGCGGGCTCGGGCACCGGCGCGTAGGTGATGAGACCCGCCTTCGAGTAGTCCACGACGTAGCCGAGGTCATCGAGCCCCCCGAGGGTGACCTTGGAGAGGAAAAACTCGCCCGCCGCCCAGCCGGTCATCAGTTCGTTGGAGAAGTCCGAGCCAGTCAAATTGCTCACGAAGCCAGTCGCCCCGCCACCGCCGTTGACCTCGTTCCAGTGGCCCTCTGCAGTCCCGGGACCTCCGCCCAGCTCCACCGGCACGAAGGTAGCGCCCGCTTGGCCGAATTCCGTTTGCCACGCGCTGAGCGCGTTCGCCCCGAAGTATTGACCGCTGCCGACCGTGTAGAGGTTGTGGGTTCCCGGCCCGGCGAGGTTGGTATTGTAGGTCCACAGTGTCCCGATCCCGAGCACGTGGGCCATTTCATGCAGCACCACGCCGAAAAAGGTGTTGCTGCCGATCATGTCGTCCACATCGGCGGCATCGAACTCCATGCTGCCGCTCGCCGTATAGAAAAGCGCCAGGGTCGGCGCCCCGACCGGATTATTATCGTAGTAAGTCGCCGTCTCCGGCCCCGCGCTGCCGAGAATGCCGCCCACACCGTCGATCTCAGGCACCGACACGTTGATCGTCAGGGAATGAGGCTGAACCTGCCCCGCAGAATTGTGGATCAGGTCGTAGCCGGTGATCGTCGAGTTCCAAAAGGCAGCCGCGTCGTCGAACTGTTGCCTTTGGGCCCCGGTGATCGCCCCGTCGTAAGTCAGATTCAGCAGGGTCACCGCGCGTGCGGGCACCGCCAACGCCATCAAGGCGAAGAGAAAGGGTTTCATGCAGCACGGGGAAACTGCCAAATTTCCCTTGAACGTCAATCAACGGGTAAGATTCCGAAATACCACGATGCTGCTGGAATTCTCGTCCGCGACCAGGATGTGTCCGCCCGTGGAGTCGTAGATGACGCCGCAGGCCCCGGGGTTGGCAGGCGGGCCGCAGGCGAAGCTTTTCCCGGCGGTGAGCTTGCCGTTCTCGGGGTCGCGGCTGAAACGGGTCAGGCAGTCGGAGAGGGTGCAGGCGACCGCGACTTGAAAGCCGTCGGGCGAAACCACGATCTCATTGCCGCCATCGTAGTCCGGCGGCAAGTCCTTGCCCGTCAGGCACTGGATAAAGTTCAGCCGGCCGGTCTTGGGCTCGATGGAGAAGGCGCAGACGGCATTCTCACCCCCGAAACGCCCACCCGCCGTGTAGGCAAATCCGCCGTCGGGACTGACGGTGACGTGCAGGACACCCTCAAGACCCTTGTCGATGCCCGCGCCGTTGGAAATCGACTGGAGCAGGGTGAGCTTGCCCGTTTCGAGATCGCGGGAGTGGACCATCAGCGTGCCGGACCCATTCCACGAGGTGAGCAGGGTCTTCCCGTCTGGCGTGATCGCCACGCCGCGCGCGCCGCTCATTCGCGGCCTCTTGGGATTGCCCTCGTCGTCGGCCTTCACGGGCTCGGTGACGGTTTCCACATGGGCTAGCTTTCCGTCGGCGATCTTGAAACAGAGGATGGAGTCCGAACTGACCGCATACACGAACTTCCCGTCCGGCGAGAACACGTTGTCGATGCACCAGCCGAGACCGGCCATCGGCTTGTCGGCCCCGCCGACGTGATCGGTCTCGGTCAGCTCGCCGGTGGCGGGATTGCGACTGAAAAGGATCAGCGACTCGGAGCGAAATGCGGAGGCCGCCCCGAGCAAGCCATCCTTGGAAAGGCGGAAGGCGACCGCGCCCTTGAAATGGTCGCCGGTGACGGACTTCACATGGGTCAGTCGCCCGGACTGGGGATTGCGGATCAGCAGGGTGATCAGCCCCTGATGAAAGGAGGCGGCGTAGGCATGCTTGCCGCCCGGTGCCAAGGTGATGCTGGTGACCCCGCTGAAGTCCTTGTGGGTCAGCGTCTGGATCAGCCCGGGCTTGGCTGGCGGCTCCAACGGCAGGCCCGGAGCAGGCGCGAGATCATCCCCAGCGCCCCCGTTTCCCGGTCCGGAGGCGGCACCGGCAGGAAGCGCCGCCAGCAGACATGACGCCAGAAAGACCGAGGGGAGATGGGATTTCATGAGGATGCGGAAGTTAACAAGACGGGCGGACATCACAAGAACTCCCGTTGTGACGATGGCACCGGGCTCCGGATTCGATCTCCCTGCACGAAAAACTTCCCTTGCCTCCCGGCGTCGCGCCCGCTATCCCCGCCGCCCGCCGCGATGCCGGAGACCACCGAAAAGACGCTGAAACTGGCCATTCCCAAGGGTTCCTTGGAAGGCCCTACCCTCGACCTGCTGGCGAAAGCCGGGTACGAGGTGTACGTCTCGTCGCGCGGTCTTCGCCCGTCCTCGAACGACCCGGAGCTCGATCTCTACCTGATCCGCGCCCAGGAAGTCGCCCGCTACATCGACCAAGGGTTCCTCGACTGCGGCATCACGGGCCTCGACTGGGCCAGCGAGTACGATGGCAGCTTGGTGGACCTCGCCGAACTCCCCTACTCCCGCGCCACCCCGCGTCCGACGCATTGGGTGCTGGTGGTCCCGGAAGACTCGCCGATCCGCAAGCCGGAAGACCTTCAGGGCAAGCGCATCGCCACCGAAGGCGTCGCCATCACCGAGCGCTATCTCAAGTCCAAGGGCATCCAAGCCGAGGTCGAGTTCTCCTGGGGCGCTACCGAGGTGAAGGTGCCGGATCTGGTCGACGCGATCGTTGACGTCACCGAGACCGGCTCGTCGATCAAGGCCAACAAGCTGCGCATCGTCGATACCCTGCTGACCTCTTTCCCGCACTTTTACGCCAGCCAGGCCGCCGCGGCGGACCCGTGGAAGCGCCAGAAGATGGACCGCCTGACCCTGCTACTGAAGGCCGCACTCGAAGCCCGCGACAAGGTGGGCTTGAAAATGAATCTTCCCGCGGACAAGTTGTCCGCCCTCCTCGAAAAGCTGCCCGCCATGCGCCGGCCGACCGTTTCCCAACTCTCCGAAGAGGGCTGGGTGGCTGTCGAGACGGTCATCGACGAGAAGGTTGTCCGCGACATCATCCCGACGCTCAAGGAACTCGGTGCTGAAGGCATCATCGAGTATCCGCTCAACAAGATCGTCCCCTGATTCCTTTCCGTCTCTATCCCTTTCCTATCCAACCGTAACCACCAAGCACCACCATGGGCTCGCTGAAGAAACGCCGTAAGACGAAGATCAACAAGCACAAGCGCAAGAAGCGCATGAAGCAAAACCGCCATAAGAAGCGGCTTCGCTACAAGTCTTAAGGCTTGCGTGCACACGGGCGTGACCCGTGCTTGAAATTCTGTTCTTCCCGACAGGGATCCGGCCACGCCGGATCCCTGCTTTCGCGTACGTTGCCCTGGCAACCTGCCGCACCTTCCAGATATGCGACAGGAGTCGCAGCCTGCCTTTCGTCCCAACGGGACGATTCATAAAAGCCCGGCACGAAAGTGCCGGGTGGGCAGGGTAATCGATCGCGTCCCAACGGGACGCCTCATGCGGGGAAGTGCCCGTGAATCGACAATGTCCGCGTTTCCATGCCACGCCACGCCCCCTGTGGCTGTTCGCCGCACCTTATTCTTCCGCGAGCTCAACGGCGATTTGACAGTGACTCAAGTGGTTTCGGCACCGAACACCCGGAGGAACTCTCTTACTTCTAACATCTTCGACGGTCAGAGCATATTCCAACCTCGCTCCGCATTTATCACACACCGGATGCAATCCCCTCGCCGCCATTTCAAGAATGAAACCCGTCGGCATTTCTCTAGGATCGAAGACAGCCTCGTCCTTTTTCAAATTGGCATCTACCTTCTCGCGCCGGCTTCGAAATCTCATTGGGTCTAATACCAAGATTAATAACCAGCCTTGGGGAGGCAAAGCCTCTTATCTCATCCATCCCATTCATTCCAGTCCCTTCTACGGCCTTTCCTCTGTGACCTCCTGCATTTCCTCTGTTTCCTCTGTGTAAAACAGGCCCGAAGCACCCGAGACATCCCCGCGGCAAACCCCTCACTCCGCCACCCGGAAGGCCAGTTGATCCAGCCCTTCCCGCTCCAGCTTGACGAAGGCAGCCGCCTCCCCTTCCAGGCCGCCGAGCCGGATCGCCCGCAGCACGCTGGTCCACACCGTGATCCGCGGGCACGGCTCGGACACGCTTTCCAGATGGTGGATCGCTTGGTTCAGATGACCCGCCCGCGCCTTGGCGAGCGCTTGCGAGAGCAGGTCCTCGCCGGGACACAAGACGTGCTCGATCACCCCGCGCAGCTCGGCCGGGCGCACCGGCTTGAGCAGGAAATCCACCACGTTGCCCGTGATCGCACGGAGCGCGGAGCTGGGCGTCAGTGCCGCGCTGCACAGCACCACCGGCAACGGGTTCTCCTGGCGGCGGAGCATTTCGATGACCTGCAGGCCGTCGATGTCCGGCATCCGCAGGTCCAGGATCACCACATCGAATTGCTGCTCTCCGATCTTGACCAAGGCCTCGTGCCCGCCCGCCGCGGTCTCGGTGTCATGATCGGCCAGGGCATAGGAAAATCCTAGCCGCAAGGTCGGCTCGTCATCCACGACGAGCACCTTGAAGCGACGAGCGGTGATATCAGGCGAGGGGGACATCGATGTAGAATTCCGTTTTCTTGTCGGCCCGGTCCAGCAGGCCGATCCGACCCTCGTGCGCCCTCATGATCTCGCGGGAAATGAACAGTCCGAGCCCGACGCCATCCGCATCCTGGCCGGGAGCACGGAAGAAGCGCTCGAAGATCCGGTTTTGCGCAGCCGCCGGCACGCCGGCCCCCTCGTCGATGATCGACGCCCGCAGGTGCTCCCCATCCGGCCGCGTGATCTTGAGCGTGATCGTCCCTCCGCCCGGGCTGTGCTTGATGGCATTGGACACAAGATTGTTCACGACTTCATCGAGTCGCAATGGATCGGCGACAACTTCCGGTTGGCCAACTGGGATTTCACGCCGGAAGGCGATTCCCTTCTCCGCAGCCTTCGGGAAAAACAATCGCTCGGCGCGTTCCAAGGCCTCCGGCAATGATGTCGAAACAAGCTCGAGGTGCGTCGTGCCGCTTTCGGCGCGGGACAGGTCCAGCAGCGTGTTGAGCGTCGCCAGCAGCCGCTCGCAATCTTCATTCGCCGAGGTGATCATGGTCCGCTGGCGGTCGGAGAGACTGCCCGTGCGGTCTTCCAGCATCAGGTGCAGGACCATGCGGATCCCGGTGAGCGGGGTCTTGATCTCATGGCTGACCGTGGACAGAAGGTTGGTCTTCATGTCGTCCAGCCAACGGATGCGGGTCACATTGTGAAGCAACACCGCGCGGCCCGAGTGCACCCCATCCTCGGACGTGAACTTGAAAATACGAGGAAGGTAGTAGAACTCCCGCTCGTCCACGCGGAACAGCAGCGCCTCGCGCGGATCCTCCGGCAGGTGGTTGGCACCGGCGGCTTCCGTTTCATCGAGAATCCGCTGGATCTTCGCCGGCAGGCGACCGGCCACGCCCAAGCCCTCGGTCAGCCGCTCCGCGGCCGGATTGAGCTGGAGAATCCTGCCATCCTCGCTGAGAACGAAGACCGGCGACGGGATGGCCTCGAGGATCGCGCGGTTCACCAAGTGCGTGCGGATGAGCCGGTCGTCCGTCTCGCCGCGGCGCTGGCGCAACTCCGCCGCCATGTCATTGAACGCGGTTGCCACTCCGCGGAACTCGCTGTCGGCGGATGGCTCCGGCAAAGTGAGTTCGAAATTCCCGCGGCGGATTTCATCGATGGACCGCTTCAAGGCGACCACCGGATCGACCAGTTGGCGGACGAGTTGGAAATAGATCAGCACCGCGATCGCGGTGCCCAGGCTGACCAGCGTGACGACGAACAGCGTGTTCTTCGCCTTCTCACTATTCAATTGTGAGACTCCTTGGTCGAACTGGGCTTCCGAGGTATTCAGAACGGTTTCGGTGAGATCGGTAATCCGCTGGCTCTGGGCGCTGATGTATCGAAGCAACTCCGCTCGCTGTTCTCGATCCCGCGGGTTGTTCTCGAAGAGACGCTTGTACCCCTCGGTGTAGGTTTGGAACGCGCTGTCGAGGTTGCCGATTACTTCCTTCCGCTGGGGATCGCCACTGCCATGGTCCTTGAGGAACTGGATCCGCGCCTCAAGCCTGCCATGGTTCTCATTATAAGAGTTCTGGCTGACAGGTTCGGCCCCCGCCTCGGCGGCAAGAGCTGGCAGGTAGTAGGTATTGAGCGTGGAGGTATCCGTGCGAATCCCCCTCGCCATTCGGATGATCGGGAAATTCTCATCCCTCAGAACCGCGAAGCGCTTGTTGGCGTCCTGCACCAGCAACAGCGCCGCTGCACCCACGCTCCAAAGAAGCAGGATCAGGGTAATCAGGCCGTACAGCAGGCGGGTGCGGAGCATGAGGCGGAAGCGTCAGTCCATGCCGAAGCGCTTCCGCTTGCGGTAGAGGGTGGCCTTGTCGATGCCGAGAATGGCGGCGGCATCCTGAAGGGTGGGCGCCCAGCGCAGCACTTCGCGCATGTGCGCCTGCTCCAGATCGTCAAGGCTATGCTCACCGCCGATGATCGGAAGCGCCGGACTGCCGTTCACGCCTTCCACGACACCGACCGGGGTCGGCAAGTCGGCCGCCTCCACCTGTGGACCGTGCGAAAGGATGGTGGCGCGCTCGATCGCATTTCGCAGTTCACGCAGGTTGCCCGGCCAGGCGTGGCGCATCAGGGTCTGGCGTCCGCTTTCCGAGAAGCCGTCGAGCTTCCGGCCCATCTGGGTGGAGAAAAAGGAGAGGTAATCCTCGGCGAACCTCTGCAGGTCGCCGCGCCTTTCGCGCAACGGCGACACCGTGACGCTGATCACATTGAGACGGTAGTAGAGATCCTCGCGGAAGCTGCCCGAGGCGACGCAAGCGCTCAGGTCGCGATTGGTCGCGGCGATCACGCGGACGTTGCACTCGCGCACTTTGTTTTCGCCCAGCCGCTCGTATTCGCGCTCCTGCAGCAGCCGCAGCAGCTTCGGCTGGATCTCCATCGGCAATTCGCCGATCTCGTCGAGGAAAAGGGTACCCCCCTCGGCGGCGTGAACCTTGCCCCAAGTGTCCTTGATCGCACCGGTGAAGGAACCCTTCACGTGGCCGAAGAGCACGCTTTCCAGCAGCTCCTTGGACAGGCTGGGGCAGCTCACCGTGACGAAGGGTTTGTCGCGCAAGTGGCTGCGTTCGTGAACCTCGCGGGCGATGGCGCTCTTGCCGGTACCGCTTTCACCCAGAATCAGCACCGAGGCTGGTGACGCCGCAGCGCGGAACAGTGTTTCGAGCTCGGCGTTCGTCTTGGGATCTTCCGAGGCGAAACGCAGCGGCGGCGCGCCGTGGCGGACCTCGCTTTTCAGCTCCTGCACGGTCTCCTCCAGCCGCACAACCTCGTGGCGCGTCTGCAACGCCCGGTGCGCCTTGGCCAGGATCGCCCGCAATTGGTCCGGCGTGAACGGCTTCTCCAAGTAGTCGAAGGCACCGAGCTGGGTCGCCTTCACCGCCGTGGTCACGGACGCGTGGGCCGTGAAGATCGTAATGAGCTGCCGGGGGCGCACCTTCAGCATCTGCTGGAGGATATCGAGGCCGTCTTCGTCACCGAGCCGCAGGTCCAAAAACACGAGGTCGAAATTCTCCTCCTTGATCCGCTTGATCGCCGTCTCGCCGTCTTCGGCGGTTTCGACGTAATGACCCTCTCCTTCCAGTGCGAGGGAAGTGGTCAGGCGAATCGACTTTTCGTCGTCTACGATGAGAATATCCATGGGCGAGGAGCCTTATCCTAACACTCTGCATGCCTTCCGGGCGTTCTGCCGTGGCAGTATTGAGCCTCATGGACTTGAGGGCTGGGTATGACCGATGGGAAAGGGCATTGATCGTGCAAGATGCCATCACTTGACCAGATGGGTTGCAAAGTGCAAGATGCACGATGGAAGGGGCTTTGCACCCGGAATCTGGAAAAATTGACCCGCCCGCGGCGGTGACCCAGCCTCCCCGCGTGACAGGCGAGCTGATCTTGGGAATCGATTTGGGAACAACCAATTCCGCGGTTGGAGCGGTGGAATCCGGCTTTCCGATCCTGCTCGCTGATACCGAGGGTAGCCGCATCACGCCCAGCGCCGTCTGGTTCGGAGCCGACGGATCGGTCGAAGTGGGGCGAAAAGCCCTGCGCCGCCGCGCCAGTGAGCCGGGCCGGGTGGTGACGAGCGTGAAACGACTGATGGGCAGGCGCTTCGGCGAAGAGGCGGAGTTCTGCGTGCCGATCGAGCGAGGTGCCGATGGCGGGATCCGGGTGCTCGGGCGGACACCGGAGGAAGTGAGCGCGGAGATCCTGCGCGAGCTGAAAAGCATCGCCGAATTCCGGCTGGGCCGCCCTGCGGAGAAGGCAGTCATCACCGTGCCGGCCTATTTCAATGATGGCCAGCGTGCCGCCACTAAACGCGCCGGTGAACTCGCCGGACTCGAGGTCATCCGCATCGTCAGCGAGCCGACCGCGGCCGCGCTGGCCTACGGGCTGGACAAGCTCGACGAGCACTCGCGGGTCGCCGTCTATGACCTCGGCGGCGGAACCTTCGATCTCTCGGTACTGGAAATGCAGGATGGCGTCTTCCAAGTGCTCGCCACCCGCGGCGACACCCGGCTGGGTGGCGATGACCTCGACGTGGCGCTGGCCCGCCACTGCGTGGCCGACCTCGAGGAACTCGATGCCACCGCCAAGGTCCGGCTCATTGCCGAAGCGGAGCGAGTCAAGTGCGCCCTGTCCGACCGCGAGTCGGAGACCTTCCGGGCACCCTTTTACGATGGCTCCCGTAGCTTGGAGAAGGAAGTCACGCGCGACGACCTCGAGAAACTCGCCCGACCTTGGATCGCGCGCACGCTCACCTGCTGCCGGCAGGCGCTCGCGGATGCCGGCACCACCCCGTCAGACCTCCATGCGGTGGTGCTGGTCGGTGGCAGCACCCGCATCCCCGCCGTCCGCAATGCCGTCGCAGAGCTGTTCGGTCGCGAGCCCGACCTTTCCCAGCATCCTGACGAGGCCGTGGCGCTCGGAGCCACCATCCAGGCCGGCGTGCTCGGCGGCACCCTGCGGAAAATGGTGCTGCTCGACGTGACCCCCCTCAGCCTCGGCATCGAGACCTTCGGCGGCTTGATGAACATCCTCATCCCGCGCAACACGACCATCCCGTGCAAGGCCGGCGAGATGTTCACCAACGCCGCCGCCGGCCAGGCTTCCATGCGCGTCCGCGTACTCCAGGGCGAGCGCGAAATGGCGCGCGACAATTGGGAACTCGGTTGCTTCGAGGTGCCCTTCGAGCCCGCTCCGAAAGGCCAGGCGCGCGTCGGCGTGCAATTCCGCATCGACGAAAACGGCATCCTCGAAGTCCTCGCGCGCGACGTGACCACCGGCCGCGACACGGTCGTCGAGATCCGCAGCGCGGCGGTGAACGTCGATGACGAGGCCGTGGAGAAGATGGTGGGCGAGTCCGTCGAATACGCCTTCGAGGACATGGCCGAGCGGGTTTTCACTGAGGCGAAGCTTAAGGCGGAGGAACTGCTGCCAGCCGTCGAACAGGCCTTGGCCGAAGCTGGCGATCTCGTGTCCGCCGAGGAACGCAGCGAAATCGAAACCGCCGCCGTCGCCGTGAAAGAAGCCCTCGCCGCCGGCCTGCCCAACCCGCTCAAAGCCGCCGTGCAACGCCTCGACAAGGCCACCGAAGCCTTCGCCGCCGCGCTCGTCGAAAAGGCGATGATGGAGGCCTTGGAGCGACGCCTCTAATCTACGCCTGCCTTTCTTGGCACTCGGAACTTCTCACTTGGAACTTCCAACCAGCACGTACACGAGGACGGGATCGAACCGCCGACCAACCCGGTGTAAGCGGGCCGCTCTACCGCTGAGCTACTCGTGCGTTTCCGTGCGGACGGGCGCAGTCTTCCCGGATGCCGCGGACGGCGCAAGCGCGGAGTGGCTGCGGGCTTGCGGCCCGCTGGAAGCGGTGATTCTCTCCCGCCCCCGACATGCATCTGCGCTTCACGGAAGAAGAACTCGGCACCTTGGTCGAAATGGTCAGCCTGGCCGCCGAAGTCGCGTCCTGGAACGAGCGTCCCGGCGCAGAGGAAGGGATCTCGGCCTACGAGGCGCTCGAAAACAAGGTGCTCGAAAAGGCCAAGCACGCCGGCCTCGGAGAGCACATCGACTTCGACGAGGAGAAGCAGCGCCACCACCTGACGACGGAATACCAGGAAGGCTCGTTCTTCCAGCAGTGCTACGATGAGTTCCGCAACGAGTCGTTCTGGGAAGAGATCGTCATCCGTCTGGCCGACCGCGACCTCGCGCGGGTGGTGGGCATGCAGGCGTGGCAAAAGATGAGCGAAGAGGACCGCCGCGCCCAGACCCGGGACATCGAGAAGCGCTATTGGGACGAGTTCGCCAAGCACGGCATCGACCGGGTGGCGGTGATTTTCCCGCCCGCCGAGGGCTAGTGCGAAAAAGGCGTGGTGAATCGCCACGACAGGCGTTAGGGTGAAAAGTGAACTTTTTCTCCCAACGATGAGTACCGAGAACCTTTCCCCACTAGCCACAAAGATCGCCGAGGTGGATGCCAAGCTGGAAGCGCTTGGCCGCGAAATCACCGAAATCGGCATGCCCGCCGCCTACGACCTGAAACGCCGTTACGACGCGCTGCTGGTGGAAGACAACGCGCTGAAGCGCAACATCGAGGAATCAGTCGCCCGCGGCGAACCGGATGCGGTACGGCTCGAAAAGATCGAGACCCTGCTTCGCCACATCGAGGATGAGGAGGCCTCGGTGGAGCACGAGGCTCATTTTCTCCACCAATCGAATCCCTCGTCGGTGATCCTCGCAGCGCAGGCCGCCAACCAAATGGTCGATCTCTGGAGGAGGGCCATCAGGAAGGTGTTGGGGGACTCCCATCCACTCGGCCAGTCGGTCTTCGTCAATCACACCCACGACAACCTCACCGAGGACTTCGGCCTCGACCGGGATCAACCCCGCGATCCGAAGCCGTAAGTCGTAAGCCGGCTCACGGCACGCGGAAGTACTTCTTCTCGTCGGCGGGATAGTGCGGATCGGCAACCATCCGGCCGCTCTGGATTCCTTCCACGTCGATCAGCTTGTTGTTGAAGGGGCTGAACACGAATCCCGGGCGTCCGGGGACGGCACGCGCGACCGGGACCGATTGCTTGGGAGGGAGGGGTGCCGGGGTGGGCTCCGGTTTCGGCTCCGGATCGGGTTTCGGCTCGGGCTGATTTTCACCGCTTCCTGGAGGAAGAAGTTTTGGGGGTGCGGGCTTCGGCGGTTTTGGCGCCGGTTTCGGCGTGGGTTCCGATGACTTGACGTCGGACCTCGATTTCCAAGCTGCTATCCAAGCGCAGCTCGAGAGCTGCGACGCCATCAATACCATAGCCATTGACCGGACCACCAACGCGCCTTTCATGCTGGAAAAACAGCACAAGGGCCAGCCGAATGCAAGCCAAATGCTATTTTGCCAGCATTTCGTGGACTGCTTCGACGAAGGCTGAGGCTCGTCACTCCACTTCGACCGGTGGCTTTTCGAGCCACCCCACCAAGTCCCCGATCGTGCGGAGCTTTTCCGCCGCCTCGTCGGGAATGGTCACCTCGAATTCTTCCTCGACCGCCATGACCAACTCGACGGTGTCGAGGCTGTCGGCCCCGAGGTCCTCGACGAAACGCGACTCCGCCTTCACCGCCTTGGGATCGGCGCCCAACTGCTCCGTCACGATCCACACGACGCGCTCATGAATGCCGGCATTGGGCCCCGGTGGCGGCGGCTTCGGTGCCGGAGGACCGTCGTTGGAGGTGAAGCTGTCGATGACCTCGCGGAAAGCTGGCAGGGCCGAACTTTCCCGCGACGGCGAGGTCCAGGTGAGCACCTGATAAAATCCTGCCCCGGTCTCGATGGACGCGACGTGATAGACGATGCGGACCTTGTCGACGGTCCCCACGAGGCGGCGATGGATCGCGGGATAGACACCCGCCGGGCGAGACTCGGGCTCCGAGATCTCCGCGCTCGGCACGCTTTCCTTCATCTGGCCGATCACCAGTTCATCGAACTCAGCGAGCGACCCGTCGAAGTCGGTCTTGAGATTCTCGATCACGAGCACGTACTGCTCCTGCACGGCACTGCCCGCCTCGATCTGCGCCTCTTCATGAAGCTCCGGCATCTCCCGCCAGTTCGAGGGCACCTCGACCCGGAACCGGCCGTCCTTGGAAGCCACTGTCTTCTTCTTTTCGCCCGCGGTTTTGGCGAGCTTGGCGATGGAGCTGGCCGCCACTCCGATCAGGCCGACGACGCCGGAAAATGCCAGCACACCGGAGACGACGGCACCGATGATCCAGCCACGCGTCTTCTTGCTGATGGCCTTGATCAAGGCGATGATGAAGAAGATCCCGCCGCCAAAGGCAGCGAGGCCGAGCACCGAATAGAAGATCGCGCGGCCGATGGCTTGGCCGGTTTCGTAGGCGGATGACGGCTCCATGAGATGAAGCGAAACCGGTTGCCCACAGGCCCGGCAAGTCAATTCACGGGCCGAACTTGCCCGGCACCGCCCCTCCCGCCAGCCTCCGCGCCGTGGACCTTTCGAAATATCTCCGCATGGACCCCCACCTTCTGTTAGGCCTGCTCAATACCGAGCTGCGAAACCATTGCGACTCGCTGGACGACCTCGTGAAAACCCACGGGCTCGATGCCCGGAAGCTAACAGATCGCATGGCCAAGGCCGGCTACGAGTATCTGCCGGCGCAAAACCAGTTCCGCTGAAGGTCACTCGCGTCGCATCCGCTCGATGGCCATGCGGAAGCGCACGCGCAGCTCGTCGATCTCCCGCCGCAAGCGGATCCGTTCGCTGGCATCGCCACTGTCAGCGAGTCGAGCCTCCAGCTTTTCCGCCTGCTTCATGAGTTCGATTTCGGGAGGCGCAAAGCCTTGCCCCTTGAGCATCGCAAAGGCCGAGCGCCAGCCGTCCGGAGCCTGGAAGTAGGCTTCCAGATCGAGCGCGGTGCCCGCCGGCGGCGGGGCCAGTTCGCCCGATGCGATGGCCTCATCGATGCGCGCTTCGCCGAGCTTGGAAAGGGCGGACATGCGGACCGAGCCTAGCGATGCCCGGCGCATTTCCAAGCCGCCGTTGCTTTCGTGGGCGCGGTGGTGTTTCAAGGCCGGGTGCGCCTGCTGAAGTTCAAGCTGACCCTCGCCTACGACGGCGCTGCCTGGCAGGGCTGGCAGTCGCAGCGGTCGGGGCGGGGCGTGCAGGACCAAGTGGAAGCGGCGCTCGCCCGGTTGTTCCCCGCAGCGCCGCAGGTGGAAAGCTCCAGCCGCACCGATGCCGGTGTCCACGCTCGCGGCATGGTGGCTCATTTTGAAATCCCGGCGGAACAGTTCCGCATGCCAGCTCGGCATCTGGTGCTGGCGATCAATGCGGTGCTGCCCGAGGATATCCGGGTCATGTCGGCGGTCCGGGTGCCGGCATCGTTCCATGCCCGCTTCGATGCGGTCGGAAAGCAATATCGCTACCGTATCTGGAACGATCCGGTGATGAACCCGCTGTTGCGGACGCAGGCCTGGCATGTCCCCCGCCCGCTCGATTTGGCGGCGATGCGGGAAGCCGCCGCCCACTTCCCCGGCCGCCAGGACTTCCGTGCCTTCACCGCCAACCGCGGCGACGTGCTGGAGGACGCAGTCCGCACGTTGAACCGTTGCGACATCTTCCGCCACGGCCGCGAAGTGACGGTGGTGATCGAAGGCGGAGGATTCCTCTACAAGATGTGTCGCGGCATCGTCGGGACCTTGGTGCAAGTGGGATACGGGCGCTTTCCGGCCGACGAAGTGAGGTCGATGCTTGAAGGAAAGGACCGTCGGTTTGCCGGCATGAATGCCCCGGCGCATGGTCTCGTGCTGTGGAAAGTGTTCTACTCTCCAAGGTAGGAATCGCATCTTCCGGAAGGGGGAAAATCGGACATCCCTCCGATGCGAAAGAAGACATGCCATTAGCCACCATCAGGTTGTCACTTTCCAGCGTGAAAAACCCTAAAAACCGCTGGCCACGGGAATAAAATCCAGCCCGATGCTTCATGATGAAGCTTGATTTCATGAAAATACATTCATGCATGATAGACCCATGAAAGAACCTATCTTTTTGGATTGTTCATTCATGTCCGTTAGATTAATCGACCCTCCGGTGTTGACCTCCCCATGTCTCAAGACAGCTTCCAATCCCTGGTGAATCGGCTCGAGTCCGCATGGAGCGGCCGGCCGGAGGGATTGTTGAGGCAGACCGTGGCTTGGGTGACTCTCGGCTATCTGGCGCTGGCGTTCTCCGTGCTCGCCGGATTCGTGCTTTTGGTCACGGGCGTGGTGATCGCGGTGCTCTATCAGAGCCTGGCGGTGACCCTGCTTGCGGGGTTGATCTCGCTGGCCGGATTGGCGCTGGCGGTCTTCGTGCTCGGCTGCCTGTGGGTTCGCTTCGAGCCGCCGGAAGGACTGGTGCTGGAGGAGAGGGACCACCCCGAACTCCACCGGCTGCTGTGCGAACTCGGCGACCTCGCTGGCGGCGTGCGGTTTCACCGCGTGATGCTGGATGCAGAGATGAATGCTTCCGTGGTGCAGAACCCGCGCTTGGGAGTCTTCGGATGGTATCGTGCCCATCTGGTGATCGGCTTGCCATTGATGGAGGCACTCTCGCTGGACGAGTTGAAGGCAGTGCTGGCCCACGAGATCGGCCATCTCACCCGCGCCGACGGGAAGACCTGCGCATGGCTGCACCGGACCCGCGAAACCTGGGAGCGGGTGGTCGACCGGTTTTCGCGAAACGGCTTCTGTCCCGTCATCGGGGATTTCTTCCAGTGGTTCTGGCCACGCTTCAATTCGCGAGCCCTGGTACTATCGCGGTTCAGCGAACTGGCGGCCGACCAGTTCGCCGCGCAGGCCGTCTCGCCGCAAGCGTTGGCCTCGGGATTGAGGCGCCTGGCGATCCTGGGGAAGCGGGTGGAATACGAATTCTGGGAGCCGCTCGATCGTGCGGTGGACGAAGGCATCGACTTGCCGGCAGACGTGATGGACCGGCTTTCCGAGGCAGTACGGCGACCGGTGGATCCCGACCAAGCGGCCGCTTGGCTGGCCGAAGCCATGGCCGTCCGCACGGGATCGACCGACAGCCACCCCGGACTTGCCCCGCGGCTGGCAGCCCTGGTATTGCCCGCGGTCCCGGACGATGAACTGCCGCTGGATCTCCCCGGAGACATGTCGTCCGCCGATCATCTTCTCACGCCGCCCTTTCTCGAGCACGCGCGCCGACACTTCAGCCGGATGTGGCTGGAGGAGGTGCGGGAATGCCGGGCACGGCAGGCTCGCCTGCAAGATTTGGAGCACGCGGCCGGCATCCGCAAGGCGTGGGACCGCATCGCGGCGCTGGTTCGCTTGGACGGGCTGGAAAAGGTCCAGCCGGAGGTGATGGCCCTGCTTGAGCGTCAACCGGCCCATTCGGGTGCCCTCTACCTGCGGGGCAGCCATCTTGCGGAGAAATGCGACCCGCAGGCCTGCGAATTCCTCGAGCGGGCCACCTCCGATCCAACGATCGCAAGCCGGGCCTTCGAGACCTTGGAACGGCTCCACACCAGCCATGGCCGGGAAAAGGAGGCGGCTCTCATCAAGGAACGGGCGCTCCAGCACGATCTCGAACTGCGCGCCGCCCTAGTCGAACGAAGCCGGATCAGCAACGGCGACTCCTTTTTCCCTCACGACCTGTGTGACACCGACCTCCACGCTCTTCGTGAACTTCTGAACGACGAACCGTCCGTGGCGCGAGCATGGCTGGCCGCCAAAGAAGTCCGCCATTTCCCCCGCTGGCCGCTGGTGGTCATCGGGCTCGAACTCAGCTACAGCCTCTCCGCCAATGCCCGGCGCGCCTTGGACACCCAGCTCATGCACCTCTGGAGTGGTGAAGCCTACGTAATGGTATTCCTGGCGGACGAAGGCATGAAACCGGTGCTTCGCACGCTGCGCCGGACCATTCCGGACGCCGAAGTCTACCGGCGGAAATGAGGCACGAAAAAAGTTTCAGCATTTTTGAACGTTCATCGAACCCAAGGGTCTGAATCCATGAAGACCGCGCTCTGCGTAGTTTTCATGTAAGGGTGAACAGCATATTGTCAGACGAACGGCCTCCGGCCCGACGAAAGACGATTTTAGCCGCCGGGGGTGGGACCCCGGCGGCAATTTTTTTGCCCGGATGGGAGGGAGTGCTGGCCTCGGGAAAATAGGACCTATGAGACCTATACGTCCTATGCTCTTCACCTTCGCCGAGCGAGCGACCCCATGGCCGCCGCCACGGCACCCGGCAGATTGACGCCACCGTTGCCTCCGAGCCGCAGGTCGATGTCCTCCAGCCGCTGGATCAGGTCGCGGACTTCCTTGCGCGACGCCGGGCCACCGGCGGCCTCGCAAAAATGCGTGCGGCAGCCAAAGGGCCGCCCATCGTAGATCTGACAGCGGTTATTCTTGAGAAACGGGCAGGCTCCATCGGGTGCTTCCGGCACCTCGGTGCGCCCCGCCGCACGCCACGCCATCGCCGCGACCACGGCCTCGCCCTTCGTGAGAAAGGGCGTCCGGCCGGTAGCCCGAAAGCGGCAGCAATCGCCGCGACCGGTGCAGGCGCGTTCGAGCGGACGCTGCTCCCATTCGCGATAGATCGCCCGGACCTCGGTGGCGATGGCGCGTAGATCCGGGGTCACGGCAGGTCCAGCTTGCGGATCCGGATGCCGCGGAACTCGACCCGGCCCTCATTGAATTGCAGCCCGATGTGCCCGCCCGCCAGCGGCCTGCGGTCCTTGTAGTCAACGACCTGCTTGCCCTCCAGCCAGACTTCCACGCGGCCGCTTTCCACCTTCACGCGGAATTTCCGCCACTCCGGTGCCTCGCCGCCATCGTGGCGGGCCCGGCCCACCAGGCTGCCGGTCGGGTAAGGATTCGAGGCCGGGGCGATGTTCAGCTCGTAGCATTGGTCCGCCGGATCGGTCACGGTCTTCGGCGTCGAGAGAAAGACGCCGCTGTTAGTGCCGTCGGGCGCGCGAAACTCCACTTCCAGTTCATAGTCACGGTAGGTGCCGCGGGTGGTGAGCAGCCCCCGGTCTCCCTTGGTGGCGACGATGGCCCCGTCCTTCACCTGCCAGTCGACCTTGGTCTGCGGATCCCAGCCGTCGAGATCGCGCCCGTTGAAAAGCTCCTGCCACTCGGCCCCGCAGGCCACGCCCAAGAGCAGCAGACAGGCGGCGAGCGCTTGCACGATGGTTTTCATGTTTCCAGATTGCGTCAGGGTGGCGCCTGCGGGCAAGCGCCCGCTTGCCCAACAAAACCAAGCAGACATTTCCGGAGGAAAAGGCAGATTTCCGCCGCTTACCGGCTACTACTTCCCGCCACTCCACCCGCCATGAAAGCCAGAGTTCTCGCCATTGCCGCCGCCCTCGTCTCGTCGCTGACCGCGGCCCCGATCTTCAAGGAGCCGCTCAAAGAGGAACGCATCGTCCTGCTCGGCAATGGCTTGGGCGAGCGCATGCAGTATTACGGCGGCTTCGAGAGCCAACTGCACCTGCGCTTCCCGGATCACCATCTGATCGTCCGCAACCTGTGCTATCCCGGCGACACCCCCGCCTACCGCCCGCGCGCCGGCCGCAAGACGCCATGGGCATTTCCCGGTGGCGAAAAGCTCCGGCCTGAACTCAACCAGCACAAGGGCGAGGGCCACTACCCCTCCGAAGACGAATGGCTGACGATCTGCAAGGCGGACACCATCCTCGCGTTCTTCGGCTTCAACGAATCCTTCGACGGCCCGGACGGCGTGGAGAAATACCGCAAGGAGCTGACCGCGTTCGTCAATCACACCCTCTCGCAGAAGTACAACGGCACCGCCGCGCCGAAGCTCGTGCTCGTCTCGCCGATCGCCTTCGAGAACCTGACGCGCTTCTTCGATCTCCCCGACGGCACCAAGGAGAACGCCAACCTCGAGCGCTACACCAAGGTGATGGAGCAGGTCGCCAAGGAGCAGCAAGTCGGCTTCATCGATCTCTTCACGCCCACCAAGCAGGCGTTCGCCGAGGCGAAGCAACCACTCACGATCAATGGTTTTTCGCTGAATGAAGCCGGCGACGTTCAAGTGGGCAACCTGATCGCCAACGACCTCTACGAAGCGCAGGAAATCGTGATCGAGGGCAACCCCGGCGATGTCGTGCGGATGGTGAACCAGAAGTCGTGGTTCTGGCAGAACGACCACCGCATGCTCAACGGCGTCCATGCCTACGGCCGTCGCTTCAAGCCCTACGGCGATTTCAACTACCCGCAGGAGATCGAAAAGATCCGCCAGATGACCGCGAACCGCGATCGCGCGATCTGGAGCGCGGTGAAGGGACAAACCACCGACCTCAAGGCCGAGGACGCCAAGACCCGCCCGCTGGATGAAGTGAAGACCAACTTCAACCAGCCGATCCAGTACCTCCGGGAGAAGAAGGCGCTGGAGTCCTTCAAGATGATGGACGGCTTCGAGATCGGCGTGTTCGCGACCGAGGAGGATTTCCCGGATCTCGCGAATCCGATGCAGATGACCTTCGACAACAAGGGCCGCCTGTGGATCTGCACCATGCCGAGCTATCCGCACTACCGGCCGGGCGATGAGATGCCGAACGACAAGATCCTCATCCTCGAGGACACCGACGGCGACAACCGCGCCGACAAGCAGACCGTGTTTGCCGATGGCCTTCATCTGCCCATCGGCATCGAACTCGCGCCGGAAGGCGTCTATGTTTCCCAAGAGCCGAACCTGATCCTGCTGCGCGACACTAACGGCGACGACAAGGCGGACACGCGCGAGTACCTGCTGCACGGCTTCGACCCGCACGACACGCACCACGCGATCCACGCCTTCTGCTCGGACTCCGCCGGCGCGATCTACATGGGAGAAGGCGTCTTCCTCCATTCGCAGGTGGAAACACCTTACGGCCCGCAGCGCTGCACCGGCGGCGGCATCTGGCGCTTCGATCCAAAGAGCTGGCGGCTCGACCGCTACGTGCAGACCTATTTCAACAACCCATGGGGCATCGCCTTCGATGACTGGCAGCAGTGCTTCATCGCAGATGCCTCGGGCGGCGAGAACTTCTGGGCGCTGCCGATTTCGATCAAAGCGCCGTTCAGCTACGAGACGAAGAAGATCGGGGAGTTCGCGCCAAAGCGTGCCCGCCCCACCGCCGGTGCCGAGTTCATCTCTTCCCGCCACTTTCCGGATGAGCTGCAAGGCGGCTTCATGACCAACAACTCGATCGGCTTCCTCGGCACCAGCATCCACCAGGTGTGGGAAGACAAGGGCGGCTTCTCCGGCAAGCACATCGGAGATCTGGTGACCTCGTCCGATCCCAATTTCCGCCCGGTCGACCTCGAGTTCGCGCCGGATGGCTCACTTTATATCGTTGATTGGCACAACGCGCTGATCGGCCACATGCAGCACTCGGCGCGCGACCCGAAGCGCGACCACGAGCACGGCCGCGTCTATCGCATCACCCACAAGTCGCGTCCGCTGGTGAAGCCGGCGATGATCACCGGAGCCTCGGTGGCGAGTCTCTTCGGCATGCTCAAGGAGCCGGAATACCGGACCCGCTACCGCGCCCGCCGCGAACTCCGCGGGCATCCTGCTGACACCGTGGTCGCCGCAGCGAAGGCGTGGATCGGCACGCTCGACAAAGCCGACCCGCGCTACGAGCACCACCTCTGCGAGGCGCTGTGGGCAACCTGGGCGCAGAACCGCGTGGATCGGGATCTCCTCGGCTTGTGCCTTTCCGCGAAAGCCCACCAAGCCCGTGCCGCCGCAGTCGAGGTCGTGCGCCACGCCTGGCGCAAGATCCCCGATCACGCGGACATTCTTCTCAAGGCCGCCGGTGATCCCGAGCCGATCGTCCGCCTCGAAGCCCTCGCCGCTGCCTCGTGGCTGGATAACCCCGACGGTGCCCGCATCGCCCTCGAAGTGCTCAAGCAGCCGATCGACAAGTGGATGCCGGAAGCCGTGAAGACCGCCTTTCTCACGCTGGCCGACGACATCGAGATGCTGAAGAAAGAAGGGAAGCTCGATCTAAGCGGCAACCCGCGCGCCGCGGACCTGCTCGCCGGCAAGCTCAAGCCGGAGGCGGAAGAAAGCACTCCGCCACCCGCCGAGCCCAAGCTCCCCACCGCCGACCTCGAACTGTGGAGAATCGGCAAGGAAGTCTTCTCCCGCGAAGCCCACTGCGCCACCTGCCACCAGGCCGACGGCAAGGGCCAGGAGAAGATCTACCCCCCCCTCACCGGCAGCGAGTGGGTCACCGGCAACGAAGAGCGCCTGATCAAGCTCACTCTGAAAGGCCTCTACGGTCCGATCACGGTGAATGGCACCAAGTTTGACCCGACCACCGGCGTCCCGCCAATGATGGGCTTCGGCCCCCTGCTCAATGACAAGGAGCTCGCCGGCGTGCTCACCTACGTCCGCAACAGCTTCGGCAACCAAGCGCCCGCGGTGAAACCCGAGACCGTTGCCAGGATCCGTGAGGCGACCAAGGACAAGATCGACTTCTACACGCCAGAGGAGCTCTTGAAGCAACATCCGTGACGGGATCGCCACACGCCTGACCGATTCGGAAGGCGGGGATGACTAATTCAGTCAAACATTCAAGGGGATCACCCGGATGGGGTATCCGCATGAGAAGGCCTCAGTCGCTTCGCCGGAGGAGGGGCGGTCGTGGCATGGCAGCCGCTGGTTCAACGGCATGGCAACCGTTGGCTTCTTACTCGATATGGATGGCGTCATCTACCGGGGCTCCCGGCTGATTCCCGGCGCGTCCGATTTCATCACACGCCTGCGGAATCATGGGATTCCCTTTCGCTTCCTCACCAACAATTCGCAGCGCGCCCGCCGGGACGTCGCGCTGAAACTCCATCGCCTCGGCATCGAGGCGAGCGAAGACGAGGTCTTCACCTGCGCGATGGCGACCGCCCGTTTCCTGGCTTCCCAGAAGCCGAACGGCACCGCCTACGTCATCGGCGAACACGGCCTCGCCGCGGCGCTGCATCGCAATGGCCTGACTGTCGTCGATGACGATCCGGATTTCGTGGTCGTCGGCGAGGGCCGCACCATGACCTTCGAGATGATCGAGCGCGGCGTGCGGTTGGTGGAAAAGGGCGCCCGCCTGATCGCCACCAATCCCGACCCGAATTGCCCCACCGATCAAGGCACCCGCCCCGGCTGCGGCGCGATCGTTGCGATGATCGAGCGCGCCACCGGCGTGGTCGCATTCTCCGTCGGCAAGCCGAGCCCGGTGATGATGCGCGCCGCCCGCAAGGAAATGGGCCTGCGCACCGACGAGGTCATCATGGTCGGTGACACCATGGAAACCGACATTCTCGGCGCCGTGCAAATGGGCTACCGTAGCGTGCTCGTCCTCAGTGGCGGCACCCGCCGGCAGGACCTGAAGAAGTTCGCCTATGAGCCGGATTTGATCGTCGACCACATTGGCATGATCCCGGACTCATACATTTTCGCAAATATGGAGCCAGCGTTGGCACCGTGATAGCTCTTCCTGGTTAGCGGATGGTCCACGATGGAGGAAGGTTTCTTGGGTTTAACTAACCTCCATCGCGGTGCACCACGGCGGGTGCGGGATTTCTTGGGTTTACTCCCGCGCCCGCCGGGGTCATTCGTTTGAAGGACGAAGAAAGGCGGTGGCTGAAAGGGCTGCCGTCTTTTTGCTTTTGTAGGCCTCAATGACCGCGGCGCAGCCGCCCTTGGACTGCTCCGATCATTCGGAGCTCTTCTAGTGAAGGGTGTAGCGGGCTGCTCTTGCGGGACTAGGCGATCCTGCAGGATCGCTTCAATCCTCCGTGAAAAGCGGACCGTTTGGTTCATTCAAAAGCTGGGAACGATCCCAGCAGTCCAAGGGCCTGCGGCTTTCATTCGGCGGGCCGTTTCCTTTTCGCTTTCCAGCGAGATGCAGCTTCGTGCCTCATCCCGGCGGCATGGAAGCCGCCATCCAAGCACTGCTCGACCGCATCGAACGCCAGCATGGCGTGACGATTCCCTACGCCTGCGAATCCGGCAGCCGCGCCTGGGGCTTCGCGTCGCCGGATAGCGACTACGACATCCGCTTCATCTTCGTGCGGCCGGAGAAGTCCTACCTGTCCGTGCTCGACGGCAATGAGTCCATCGACCTGCCGCTGGAAGGCGAACTCGATGCCGGTGGCTGGGATGTCCGCAAGGCGGTACGCTTGTTAGGAAAAAGCAATGGAGCCCTGGTCGAGTGGTTGCACTCGCCGGTGGTCTATCTCTGCGAGCCCGGATTCCGCGAGCGCTGGCAAACTACGGCACGCGCCGTATTTTCGCCCCGCGCCTCGCGCGACCATTATCACGGCCTCGCCAAGCAAATGGTGCTCGGGAAGCTGGAGGGCGAACAGGTGCGGGCGAAGGACTACCTCTATGCCCTCCGTTCCATCCTCTGCGCGCGCTGGATCGCAGATGGAAACGGAATTCCACCGGTGGCCTTCGCCGAACTCGTGCCAAGCGCACCGCCGGAGATCCAAGCCCTGATCCCCGGCCTGCTTGAGCACAAGGCACGCACCGCCGAAAGCGAGCGCATGCCGCGCGTGCCGGCGCTCGATGATTTCCTCGCCGCCTCGCTGGCAGAGCAGGTGGAGATCCCGGCGATCCCGCTCCAGCCGGAGCCTCTCGATGCGCTATTGCGTGCGGAGATTCGCCGGCCATCGCAGATCCTGAAGCCCGCTGATTTCACGCTGGATCGCGTGCGCCAGCATGACCTGTTACTACTCGATACCGTCGCTGGAAGCCAAGCCTATGGCACCGCCATCGCAGGCTCCGATGAGGACCGCCGCGGCGTCTTTGCCGCGCCGCGTTCGTTCTTGTTCGGACTCGATGCGATTGAGCAGGTCGCCGACGAACGCAGCGATCAGGTTTACTACGAGCTCGGCCATTTCGTGGCGCTGCTGTTGAAGAACAATCCCAACGCACTCGAACTGCTGGCGATGCCCGACGACTGCATCCGCCACCGGCACCCGCTATTCGAGTGGCTGAAACCGGAGATCTTCTTGTCGAAGCTCTGTGCGAAGACCTTCGGCGAATACGCCATGGGTCAGATCCGCAAGGCCCGCGGACTGAACAAGAAGATCGTGAATCCCGAGCCCGAGCAACGGCGTGCGATGCTGGATTTTTGCCACGTTCCGGAAGGCCAGGGCAGCACACAGGTGATCGAGTGGCTCGCCGCGCGCGGCATCAGCCCGCGGGAATGCGGCGTCACCGCCGTGCAGCACGCCGCAAGCATGTTCGCGATCTACCATGACCGCAGTAGCAGCGAGTTGCGCGGCCTCGTTTCGCCGAAGGACCCCGACACGCTCATCTTCAGCAGCGTGCCGAGGGAAGCCGTCCCCATCGGCTGGATGCACTTCAACCGCGATGCCTTCCAAGCCCATTGCAAGGCCCACCGCGAGTATTGGGAATGGGTCGGGCAGCGCAACGAAGAGCGCTACGCGACCAATGCCAGCCACGGCCGCGGCTACGACTCGAAGAACCTGATGCACACGCTGCGCCTGCTCGACATGGTCGGCGAAATCGCGACCGAGGGCGAACTGCGCGTCCGCCGCCCGAACCGCGACTACCTGCTGCGCGTCCGCTCCGGCGAGTTTGCCTACGAGGACCTCGTCGCCAAGGCGGAAGAGCAACTCGCCAATGTCCAGGTAGCGTTCGAGAAAAGCCCCTTGCCCGACCAACCGGACCGCGACCAAGTGAATGCCCTGCTGGTGGAGATCCGCGAAGCCTTTCAAGCCTGAGGGATGAAGCCGCAGGCCCTCGGACTGCTGGGATCATTCCCAGCTCTCCGAACGCAGGGTTACGCAGTTCGTTCTAACAGCCGGGAAGCGATCCCGGAAGGTCGCCTATACCCCAGTGAGCAGCCAGCCTCACCCTGAGCTCGAAAGCGGCGAAACATCGCCGCAGTCCAAGGGCGGCTCCGCCGCGGCCATCGAAAGCCGCCTTGCCCTCTCTCCGGAAAAATGGGATAGTCTTCCATGCCAGACTACCATCCTGGTTTGCGTACGTTCTTTCTGCCTCTCCGCGAGGGCCATGTGACCTTGCGCGAGGGAATGGAAAGGCTCCTGTCCATCGGCAATCCTCAGTCCGAGGTGCCGTGGATCGTGCGGGTCATGGAAAACCCCGCCTTCAACGTGCCGCCGCTCTCGATGTTTCGCGGGCGGGTCACGCTATACCAACACGATTGCGTTCACCTGCTGCTGGGACGCGGGACGACGCTGATGGACGAGGCCTTCGTCGTCGGCTTCACCATGGGCTCCACGAAACGCATGCGCACCTCCGCCACCGAGTTCTTCGGCCGGGTCGCCAGCCGCTTTTATCCGAAAGCCTACCGCTTCCCGCCAAAGGCGCGGCGGGTCTTCCAGGATGCGGTGCACCTCGCCGCCATCTCGGATTGCCAGCCGCTCGATCAAGTCGATTTCCACGCGCTGATGGACTACCCGCTGCGCGAGGTGCGACGGCGGGTCTGCGTCGAGGAAAGCCTGCTGCAGGCCTATTACGAGATTGAGGCCGCGCGGAACCCGCGGATCGCGGCTTGCCGGCGGCTGGTGGAAGGAACGACAGCAGCGTGACAAAATCGGCGCGACTCCTCAACGTCGGGCCATGGCATGGCGCATCGACGAGCACGTGATCCGCGGTGAGATCGACAACCGCACTCGAGGCAAGGTCACCGGACGAATCTGGTTCACCGGCAGTGATGAGCCGGTGGTGCTGGAGTTGGAAGGCAACCCGTGGCGCGACCTCGCCGGCCATCTGCTGCGCTTCTCCAATCCGACGCCGAAACCCGGCCTCCGCGAGGGCTTCGCCCCATTGCAGGACGGCGTGGTCGGCGACATCACCGCGTCCCGCAAGGTCAAGGTGCCGGACGTTCCGATGGAGGAAGTGATCGCCTGCTACGAGAAGAAGCAGCCCTTTCCCTGGCACTGGGGGAACTCACTCTACCTCGAGTGGTTCAGCATGAAGAATGGCCGGGTGGTGATTGAAACGGCCGACTTCAAGCTCGATCTGGACGACACCGCGGTCTGGACCATGAGCGATGAGGAGGAGATCGAGCAACGCCGCGCCAATGGCGAGGCGATGACCGGCTTCATGGACCGCATGATGATGGCGGTCGCGGAACAAAGCGGCCATGACGACGACGATGCCCCGAAGAGCAAGGCCGAGGCGGAGGCCGATGCCGAGGCGGCTCGCATGGACCTGCTGCTGGACCGCGTGCAGGCAAGGATCGAGCGCGAGGGACACGACGATTTCGAGCGGATCTTTGACGAAGAACGCACCCGCCTGATGCGCGAGCGCGGCGAATCCGATCCGCAGCTTACCCCCGAGCAGGAGGCCGAACGCCAGCGCTGGATCGAGGAAATGAACGCGATCTGTGCCGAGTCGGTCGAGAACGCGGATGCGGACGATTGGAAGGACGACCAGCGCCATCCCTTGATCGAGCGCTGCGTGGAGCTGGCCGTGCGGCTGCACCACGAGGTTGGGGAATGGCTGCCGAAAGATGCACCGCAAGAGCATCCCCTGCTGGAGGTGATCAACGGCGTGCAATCGGCCTCTGCCAAGCTGGGCGGCGCGCTGGAGTCCGCCGACGAGTGGCCCCCGGACAAGTTGTTTGCAGGTGACGTGCTGGTGCGCCTGAAGAAAGCCCGGGAGTGGCTGCGCGATGCCCTGCATGGAATCGACGCCGCCGATCATGAAAGCCTGGCGACGCCGGTATGGCGGGCTTTCGTGCGGAAGGAGACCGGCGAGATTCTCGGCGAAGTGGAGGGGCTGATCGCGGAGGTGCGGGAGGTGCTGGCGGAGGAGGGGTGAACTCTATTTCCGCTTCATCGGAGCCTCGATGATGCCCTCTTCCGTTTCCTGCTTCAGCCGGAGCTGGCCGCAGGCGGCGTCGATGTCGTGGCCTTTTTCGAGGCGCAGGGTGGCCGAGACACCGGCGTTTTTCAGGATGTCGCGGAAGGCTCGGCACCGGTCTTCCGACGGGCGCTTCCAGTCGAGGCCCTCGACGGTGTTGTAAGGGATCAGGTTCACCTTCGCCGTCAAGCGCCGCGCGTGGGTCGCCAGGATGCGCGCTTGCTCGAGGTCGTCATTCACGCCCTCGATTAGGATGTATTCCAGCGTCAGGTGCTGCTTCTTGCGGGAGTTCCAGTAGTCGAGTGCGTCGAAAAGCTCGGCGGTGCCCCACTTCTTGTTCACCGGCATGATCTGGCCGCGAACGTCGTCTGTCGCGCCGTGCAAGGAGATGGCTAGGCGGATCTGCTGCGGGTGCTCGGCGAGCTTCCGGATCTGCGGGACGAGACCAGAGGTGGAAATCGTCAGGTGCCGCGCGCCGAGGTGCAGGCCCCAGGGCGAGGTGATGATCGAGATGGAGGCGAGCAGGTTGTCGAGGTTCGCCAGAGGCTCGCCCATGCCCATGAAGACGAGGTTATCGACACGCTCGCCGGAAAGGCGCTCCGCCATCAACACCTGGCCGGCGATTTCCGCGGCTTCCAGATTCCGCGAGAAACCCGCCAGGCCGGAGGCGCAGAATTTGCAGCCATAAGCGCAGCCGACCTGCGACGACACGCACAGGGTACGCCGGTCGGACTTCTCGCCGTAAAGCGCGGGGTTCGCGGGGATCAGCACGCTCTCGACGTAGCGGCCGTCGTGGAGCTTGAAGAGGAACTTGCGGGTCGTGTCACCGCTCCCCTGCGTCTGCGAGTGGTCCAGTGCGTGGAGTCGAAACGACGAGGAGAGCTTTTCGCGCAGCGCGGCTGGCAGGTTGCTCATCGCATCGACTGACGCGGCCTTCTTCTTCCAGATCCAGTCAAGGATCTGCCCCGCCCGGAATGCAGGCTGCCCCTCGGCGGCCAGATAGGCCTCCAAGGCAGCGGGATCGTAACCGGTCAACGCGGGGAGCACGGCGGGAGCATGAACGCGAGAAGCCGCGCGTCCAATCCGATTAGATGCGGATCCAAGCCAGCGACCCGAAATTCGCCGAGGGCACCCGGGTTTTCATGAGCCTCGCTGCGGGCGATCCCGCGAAAATCGCAGGCCTCCCTCTTCAAATGACCTTCCACTGCCCGGCCGTAATCGTGGGCTGCGCCCATGTGTCCTCCTCTTTCGTCCGCGTCGGGGCAATCTCCTGCGGGGACTTTCCGCGCCACTTCGATTCCATGCCGCGGATGGCGAAGGTTCCGGCGGCCGGATCGATCTCCAGCACGGTGTATAGCGGACCATCATAATTCGCGCTCGCCACGAGGATCGGGAATTTCTTGGCGAGCGCCGGGTCCACCGAGTCGTTCCTAACACCACCCATGTAGTAATAGGACGCAGAGTTGATGTGCACGTAGGGGATGCCGCCGATCACGCGGCTGTGGTCGATGTGCCAGTGGCCATTGAAGCAACCCGCGACCTTGCACTTGCCGTCAGTGGTTTTGGCAGCTTCGAGTACCGCGCGAACCTCGTCCTGGTTCGTGATGCAGTCCGGACGTTCAAGACTCTGATGCGAGAAGATGAAGGTATTGAGACGGGTGGCCTCGAGATTCTTGCGCAGCCACTCCACCTGATCGGCGGCGATGGTCCTCGGATAGCCGCCCTTCCAATCCGCGGGGCGGTCATTGGCGTCGAGCACGATGAAGTGATAGCCCCCGAGGTCGAAGGAATCGTAGCGGCGCTTCATTCCCCAGAACGCCATGGTTTGTTCGCGCTTGAAGCCGCCGTCGGTGTCGTGGTTTCCTATCACGTGGTATCGCGGACCGCGGAAGCCATTAAAGATGTCGAGGAACGCTTGGTTCGCCGGCTTGGGAGTGCAGAAATCGCCTAGCTGCATCACCGCGTCCACCGACTCCTTGTTCATAAGGTCGATGAAGGACTGGAGCCTTTCATCCGCATCGGGCACGAGGTCCTTGTGGACGTCCGTGATGATGCCAATGCGGAGCTTGCTCGCGCCCTTTTCCGCGGCCCCGAGGGGAAGCACAAAGGCGGGAGCGGCGAGCAACGAATTCTTCAGGAGTTTTCGGCGGGTGACCATGGCTTCGGAGCTTACGAAATGACCGGAGCCCCTGTTGCTCCTCTTTCCCAAATCTTATTGGCAAAATTGCCACCGCTCAAAACGCCGCTCAACGAGCGGGATACTTCACGTCCGGCATCTTGCCGTTCCAATAGGGAGCGGACGGATCGAAAAGGGTCTTACCGCCTCGTATGGAAACCAGGCCGTTGTCTTCGCGGATCGTCATGGTGGTCGTCGATCCATCCATCTTTAACACGACGGCTCTTCCATCGAAGGGCTTGGGATCAAACTGGAACGTGCCGGGAATCAATGGAGCTACCAGCACCGGGGTGTCGCCGTGGGAATCCGCCGGAAGATTGGCAACATAAGCGAAGCCGACCTCTCCCCTCGCGAAAGCTTGTTCCAAAGGCGAAATCACGTCGTCCGGCCGGTGAGTTGGCAAGGATGGGAAGCTGCAATAGCCCATCTTCTCGGAAGCGGCTCCCCCGGCGAGGAGCAGCCGGAAATAATCGTTCGAAGTGGTCAGCGGAAACGGAGCAATCCCCTTCTCCTTGGCAATCTTCTGCATCGTTTTTTCGTTCGGAAACGAGCCGTAGCGTTCCTGATGATCTAACAATGCGAGCAGGATCTGCTTTGCATTGTTGACGGCTTCCGCTCGTGCAGAATTTTTTCCTTTTCGGCGCCGAAGCCCATCCGGACTCGCCAGGACGGCGATGAGCAGGATCAGCAAGACCGCTCCCATAATCCTCATTCCCGAGGTCATCATTTTGTAAGGATGCTCTTGGCGTGCTCCACACCGCAAGTTTGGAGTCGGAATCGGGAATCCGGCATCCCTCAAACGACAACGGGCCGTCCTTTTCAAAGGGACGGCCCGTGCAGGGAAGGCTTGGGGAAGGGAAACTTCGTTTCTCTCAACCGCGGTTGCTGCGGTCTTCGACATTCGGGCCCTTGGCCGCGCGCTTGCGGGCGTTGGCGTCGAGGATGCGCTTGCGCAGTCGAATGTTCTGCGGCGTGGCTTCCACCAGTTCGTCGGCGTCGATGTATTCGATCGCGCGCTCGAGCGAGAAGCGGATGGCCGGGGTCAGCTTGGAGGTCTTGTCCTTGCCGGAGGAGCGCATGTTATCCAGGTGCTTCTCCTTGACCGGGTTCACCGGCAGGTCGCCGACTCGCGGGTTTTCACCGACCAGCATGCCTTCATAGACGGCATCGCCGGGAGCAACGAAAAGGACGCCGCGCTCCTCGAGCATCTGCAGCGAGTAAGGCGTGGCAGTGCCGGAATCCATCGAGACCAGCGTGCCGGTCGTGCGGTTCTGGATATCGCCGGCGTGCGGGCCGTATTCCTTGAAAAGGTGGCTCATGATGCCGTGGCCTGAGGTCAGGTTGACCAGTTCGGTTTCGAAACCGATCAGACCGCGGGTCGGGATGTGCGCCTGGATGAAGACGCGGCCGCTGGCCTCGGTGTCCATGTGCTCCATCATGCCCTTGCGGTTCATGAGGATCTTGAGGATGCCCTGGGTGTAGTCGCCGGGGGCCTCCACGTAGAGGGTCTCGAAGGGTTCGAGCAGCTTGCCGTGATCGTCGCGGCGGTAGATCACGACCGGACGGGAAACGAGGACTTCGAAGCCTTCGCGGCGCATCTGCTCGACCAGCACGGCGATCTGCATCGCGCCACGGGCGGAGACATTGAAGACGCCGGAGAGCTCGGTATCTTCCACGGTGATGGAGATGTTGGTCTTCAGCTCGCGCATCAGGCGCTCGCGGATGGCGCGGGAGGTGACGTGCTTGCCTTCCTTGCCGGCGAGGGGGCCGTCGTTGATCGAGAACTGCATCGACACCGTCGGCGGGTCAATGGCGACGAAAGGAAGCGGCACCTGATCGGCCGAGCCAGCGATAGTCTCGCCGATGTCCACGTTTTCGATACCGGCGGCGATGCCGACGATGCCGCCTGCGCCGCAGCCTTCCGAGTCAGCGGTGGCGAGGCCGGAGTAGGTGAAGGTCTTCATCACCTTGGACTGCACCTTGGTGCCATCCTGGCGGAGGAGGAAAATGGTGTCGCCCTTCTTGACGCTGCCGCCGAGGACCTTGCCGACGGCGACACGGCCGACGTAATCATCCCACTCGATGTTCGAAACGAGCATCAGGAAGGGAGCATCCGGATCGGCCTTCGGTTCGGGGATATGCTCGATGATCTTCTTGAGCAGAGGCACGCAATCCTTCCGCTCGTCTTCCGGGTGATCCATGAAGTAGCCGTCGCGGGCGGAGCCGTAGCAGAAGGGAGCATTGAACTGATCTTCATCCGCATCCAGGTCGAGGAGGAGTTCGAGGACCTGGTCGTGCACCTTCATCGGGGTGGCGAGCGGGCGGTCGATCTTGTTGACCACCACGATCGGCTTGAGGCCTTCCTGCATCGCCTTGCGCAGCACGAAGCGGGTCTGGGCCTGCGGGCCGCCGGAGGCATCCACGACGAGCAGCACGCCATCGACCATCTTCATCACGCGTTCCACCTCGGCGCCGAAGTCGGCGTGACCCGGGGTATCGACGATATTGATGGTGTAGCCTTCCCAGTGGATGGCCGTGTTCTTCGCCTTGATGGTGATGCCCTTTTCCTTTTCGAGGTCCATCGAGTCCATCGCGCGCTCCTGCTGCGCCTGGTTGTCGCGGTAGGTGCCGCCAGCTTGGAGAAGCTGATCGACGAGGGTGGTTTTCCCATGGTCAACGTGGGCGATAATGGCGAGATTGCGGATCTTCAAGGACATGGCGGCGCGTGCCCGGGCGGCGGGCGGGGCGGGGCTATGGACGCTTTTCCCCGGATTGGCAAGGGGTAAGCACGTGACGTTCCTGCCGCGCGGATTTTGCGAATCACCGGGAAAGGTCCGCTTTCAGCCCGGCCAAGCCATCATCGCCTGCTCGGCGACCCCCTTCAACTCGCACCCGGTCGCACGGCTGGCGGCCTGCACCGCCAGCCCTTGGATCACCGTCGAAAGGTAGCGGGCCAGCCGCTTCGTGTCCACGTCAGCACTGAATTCACCCTCCTCCTTCGCCTTCGCGAACCGATCCTCGATCGAGCGCAAGGTATCGCAACGCACCGTCACGAGTTCCTGCTTCACCGGTGTCGCTTCATCGCCGCAGACGAGCGCGCTTTGGATCGAGAGGCATCCGCAAGGGTTCTCCGGATCGCTCAAAACGTTCACCGCTCCCGCCAATAGCTTTTCGGCCGCCTCTCGCGCCGTCGGGGCTTCCAGCGCCAGTGTCACGTAGGATGCCGGGCCTTCGCAGTAGCGAATGAGTGCCTTGCGGAACAGCGATTCCTTGTTGCCGAAGGCCGCGTAGAGACTGGGACGGTTGATTCCCATCGCCTCGGTGAGGTCAGCCATCGAGGCCCCCTCGTAGCCCTTCTCCCAAAAGACGCGCACCGCCCGGTCGAGCGCCCGGTCGGCGTCGAAGGCGCGCGGGCGACCGATGGCAGAAGCGGGTTTCGAGGATTCCATACCTGACGGTAAAAAACTCGCTTGACCCCGGCTTGTCCAGCGGATAGATATGTATCGTTCGTTACATAAGAGGCCACACGAACGAAGACCCCACCTTCAACGGAGTCAAAACCGTGTGGCCTCCTTCCCTAATAGAATCATGAAAAGCATCGCACTTACCAATGACACCTTCGATGCCGCCCTCGCCGGCACCGATCAGCCCGTCCTTGTGGACTTCTGGGCCGAATGGTGCGGCCCATGCAAAATGATCGGCCCCGTGGTCGAGGAAATCGCCGTCGAACAGGACGGCAAGGCCCTCGTCGCCAAGGTCGACGTCGATGCCGCGCCGGAACTCGCGCGCCGCTTCGGCATCAAGGCGATCCCGACGCTGATCGTTTTCAAGAACGGCGAGCCGGTGAGCGTCTTCCGCGGCGTGCAGGACAAGGCCGTTCTGACCGCCGCCCTGGCCGCCTGACTGCTATCGGAGCGTGGCCACCAGTCCGCGAGACTGGGTGCCACGCTCTTTTCATTCTTCAATCATGGCTTCATCCCAAGGCGGGCGCTCGATCCTGCCGATCGTCCTTCTCTCCGCCGCGGGCTTCACCGTTCTGACCACGGAATTCGTCATCGTCGGACTGCTGCCTGCGATGGCGCGCGATCTGGGCGTCAGCGTGTCGCGCGCCGGGCTGCTGGTCACCTTGTTCGCCTTCACAGTGGCGGTGGTCGGCCCGCCTCTCACGGCCTCGTTTTCGCGCTTCGAGCGCAAGCGGCTGTTCGTCAGCACGCTGCTGTTGTTCGCCCTCTCCAATGTCCTCGCCGCAGTCGCCCCGAATTTTGGGATCATGGCCTTTGCCCGCTTCATCCCCGCGGTGATGCTGCCGGTCTTCTGGGCACTCGCAAGTGAAACCGCGGTTGCCATCACCGGTCCGGAGCGTGCCGGGAAAGCGATTTCGATGGTCTCCTTTGGCATTGTCGCCGCCACGATCTTCGGCATTCCGATCGGCACCTTGGTTGGCGATGCCTTCGGCTGGCGCGTGGCTTTTGCCTCGTTGGCTGTGTTGGCGTTGGTGAAGGCGGCACTCCTGTTCTTCTTCCTCCCCTCCATCCAGGGGAAGAAGGGCGCCGCTTCCGTGGCCTCGCAAATGGGCATCCTCCGCGATCCGGTCATTGCCGGTCACGTCCTGCTCTCCCTGCTCGTCTTCGCGGGCATGTTCACGGCCTACACCTACCTCGCCGACATCCTTGAGCGACTCGGAGGCTTCGATGGCGCGACGGTTGGCTGGATCCTGATGGGCTTCGGCGGAGTCGGCATGATCGGCAACTGGCTCGGCGGCCGCCTCGTGGACCGCAGTCCGCTCGGCGCTTCCATCGCCTTCAGCGCGCCGATCGCGCTCGCGATGATCGTGTTGGTGCCTGTCGTGCATTCATTCGTCATGCTCGCCGTGGTTCTCGCGATCTGGGGCATCGCACAGGCTGCGCTTTTCACGGTCTCCCACGTCCGGGTCATGAAATCCGCCTCCGCCAACGCGGCGCTCGGCGCTTCCTTGAACATCTCGGGGGCGAACATGGGCATCGGGCTCGGCGCCATCCTCGGCGGCTGGGTGATCGACGGCTTCGGACTCCCGCACGTCGGCTGGGCGGCAGCAGGTGTCATCGGCTTGTCGATCGCCGCGGCCCTCGTGCTGATGTCGGCAAAGTCACCGGTCCCTGTCGCGACGCCTTGCCCCGAAGGCGAGTGAGGCTATGCGAAGTCGTCCAGCTCCCGGAGGATCGTGACAAACGAAGGCCGGGCCCTGACATCTTCTAACAGGCAACGTTGCTGCAGCTCGCGCAACCCGCCGCAATCGGACTCGCAACGATCCAGCAACTCCTGCAGCAGGCAGCCAAAGGCCCGCACTTCGATCTGCTCCAAGCCGGGCAGTCCGGAGTGAAACGACGCCGCCCCGAAGTCGCCGAGCAGACAGCTTCCTTCCGCATTCCGCAGCACGTTGTGGGCATAGAAGTCCCCGTGCATGATTCCCTTTGAATGCAGCATCATCGCCACCGAAGCCATGCCGCGGGCGATGCGAATAACCACGGGCAGCGGATAGCTTGCTTCCATGGGATACACATCGCGCGTGCAGCTTTCGAGGCTGGGCGGGCCAGCAAGACTCGTGAAATCCAGGTCGATCCATTCCATCACCAGCCCCTGCGCCTGATCCGGATGCCCGCCAATCTTGCCGAGTATAGGAATCGCATTGGAATGCCCCCCCGCCGCAAGATAAGCCGCCATCTCGCTGGCGGGAAGCCCATCGCTGGTCATGGCTCCTTTGAAAATCTTCACCGCCACGGGGCGTCCGCTGGACAATTGTACTGCCCGGTGAATGACGCCCGACGCCCCCTCGCCGAGCTTCTCCTCCAAGGCGAGGTCGGCCCACGCGATCTCCGCCGCGGCGGCCGTCGGCTCTTCGACGAAGGGATTCCCAGCAAAGGCGAGCCAAGCGAGTTTCGGCATCCGGAATAGCCAATCCGGCAGAGACCGGAAGCGGTTCGCGGCGAGGCGGACGAGTTCGAGGTTGGTGCAGGCGGCCATTTCATCCGGCAAGCTTTCCAGCCGATTGCCGGAAAGCATCAGCTTCTGGAGCGGCTGGCAGTTGCCGATGGAGGGGGGTATAGCGGCGATCCGGTTATCGGTGAGGATCAGCCAGCGCAGCGACGGCGGCAGGGCCTCGACACGCTCGATCCGGTTCGACTTGAAGCCGAGCATCGAGAGACCGGCGCACTCGGCGAGCACCGGCGGCAGGTGGTGGAAGTCGTTCTCCGAGCAAAACAAGATCCGCAGTTTCTTCAGCCGCGGCAGATCGGCGGGGAGATCGGAAAGCCGATTGCCGGTTAGATTGAGAATCTCCAACGACTCGGCGAGGTCGAAAATCTCGCGTGGGAAGTCGGTTAGCCCGCAGGAGAGGTCGAGCCGTCGGGTGCCATCGAGTTTGCCAGCGCGGAGGAGGGTCAGTGTGTCCGCGGACATTTCAGGCTTTCTTCAGCAGCGGATTCCATACCCGTTCGAAGCCGAGGCCTTCGAAGTCCTTCACGTTCGCCGTGGCGAAAGATCTCACGCCGTGGTGGAGCAGCGCGTAGGCCTGCCGTGCATCGAAGATCCGGCGGCGCGGCAGCCCCGGTGTCGCCGCCAGCGTCCACAGCTCATCGTGCATGCGCCGGCTGTCGCGCGGGAAGCCGACAATTTTCCAATAAGGATGGGAGCGGTAGATCTGGATCATCTCGGTCGCTTCTCCGGCTCCGAGCGGTCGTTTCAGTACGGCCGGGTTCCGCAGCAGGTTGTAGAACTCCACCAAAATGAACTCCGACAAGACGACGTCCTTGCGAGAGACAAGGCTTTCCAACCAATCGCGCGCTGTTTCGTGCTCTGGCCGGTCGGCGGCATAGCCGAAGAACAGCAGGTTGGTATCGATGGAAAGCATACGGTTCAGCGCCTCCGGGCACGGCTGGGAATGACTTCATTCTCACGCGCCAGATCGCGGAGCTGGGCCGCGTCGAAGTCGGCCGCACCGCGCCGCTGCGGGGCGGGCAATTGCCAGCCTTTCGTCTTCGGCGCGGGTTCGCGCGGCGGATAATAGGGCAGCATCTTCTCCAAGCCGCGGCGAAAGACCTCCGCGAGGCTCATCTCATACTCAGCGGCAATGCGCTTCGCCTCGTCGTAGAGATGATCGGGAATTTGCACCTGCGTCTTGATCATGATGGCAAATTGCCATCATCCGCCTCGCACGTCAATCCGACTATCTGATGGCCACGAAGTCACCGCGGAAATGCAGGCACACGCCCATCTCTTCCTCGACCGTCACCTCAAGGAAAATACGCGCCTTTCCCGCCTTCGCGAAGGTGGCGCGAAAAGCCTCCAGCTCTTTCTCTTCCGGCCGCGGACAGATCGCCCGCAGCGTCCCACGTACCGGATGCCGGTAATCAAGCTCGCTGCGGCGGATCACGACGTGCGCTTCACGGTCGTCGAGCGCATGCCAGAGACAGGCGTAGCCTGTCAGTGTCGCGAGCGCCGCCAGGCTGCCGCCGAAGGCCGTGCCAAGATGATTGTGGTTCGGCTCCAGCGGGGCGGTGAGGACGAGGCCTTCCGCATCGCACGACTCGACCCGCACGCCCATCGCTTGGGAGAGCGGGATCTTCTCGTGCAGGAAGGCCTCGATCTCCGCAGGGCTCATGCGTCGAGTTCGTGGATG
Source organism: Luteolibacter arcticus (assembly GCF_025950235.1). Classification (NCBI taxonomy): domain Bacteria; kingdom Pseudomonadati; phylum Verrucomicrobiota; class Verrucomicrobiia; order Verrucomicrobiales; family Verrucomicrobiaceae; genus Neoluteolibacter; species Neoluteolibacter arcticus. The sequence goes on from NZ_JAPDDT010000010.1 coordinate 188,922, forward strand.
CGTTCCAAGTGCCGGCCGCCTTCGAAGGGCGTGGTCAGGAAAGCATCGACGATCGCAAGTGCGGTGCGCAGGTCGAGCACCCGCTCGCCGAGCGAGAGGACGTTGGCGTCGTTGTGCTGGCGACCGAGCTTGGCGGTCTCCACATTCCAGCACAGTGCGCAGCGGACGCCCTTGATGCGGTTGGCGGCCATCGCCTCGCCATTGCCAGAGCCACCGAGCACGATGCCGCGGTCGAATGTCCCCGCCGCGACCCCCTCGGCGACCTCCCGGATGAAGGGAACGTAGGAAACCGGGACTTCCGAGTCCGTGCCGACATCGATCACGGTGATGTCCTTGGCGCGGAGTTGGGCAATGATTTCCCGCTTGTAAGAGAAGCCGGCGTGATCGGATCCGATGGCGATTTTCATGGTGTGGACGGCAGTGCCGGGACACGCCGCACCCTCACGGGCGGCGACTCCCGATCCCTAACAATGCACGCCAGAGCCGGACTTGCCAAGCCGACATCCGTACACGGCCGCACCGGCACCCCCGTCAGATCACATGTCCCCCCCGGGCCAGAGGTTATGAGACGGTGGTGTCGGCGCTGTTGAAACCATGGCCTAACATGCTCCCCGCGTCCATCGGACGAGAGCCCGATTTACTGCGCCGAGCGCCCGGACAAGCCCGTCAGGGCAGCACCTTACAAGATCACTCGTTCGGATGATCGCGCCGCCACGCGATGGCCTGGCGCAGCAATTCCGAAGCATCCTTGAGTTCCAGCTTCTCCTTGATCCGAGTGCGGTAGGTTTCCACCGTTTTCACATCGAGTCCGAGCTGCTCGGCGATCTGGCGCGTGCCAAAACCCTCGCCGACGAGACCGAAGACCTGAAGCTCGCGATCGGAAAGCACGTCGAGCGAACGCACCGCACCCTTCGACTTGCCGAGCATGCGGGAAAGAATGTCGGCGGAGATTTCTTCGCTGAGAAAAACCTTTCCCGCCATGACCTGGCGAATCGCATCGAGAATCTTGCGCGTGGCTTCCTGCTTGGTGATGTAGCCGTGTGCCCCAGCTCGGATAACGCGCTCAGCGTAAAGGTTTTCATCCTGCATCGACAGCACCAGGATCAGCAGCTCCGGGTGCATCACGCGCAGGTCCTTGATGAGATCGAGACCGTTCGAGCGCCTGAGGGTGAGATCGACGATGGCGAGCCGCGGCTTCTCCCGCTCGATCACTTCTAGCGCACCACCCCGGTCCTCCGCCTCGCCACAGACCGAGAGATCCGGCTCGCGGTTGATGACCTCCGCGAGGCGCTCGCGAACCATCGGGTGATCGTCCACCAGGACGATGCGGGCATGGTCATTTGTGGTGGCAGTCATCGGCCGATCGTGGACTGGGGAGATGAAACACAACGGACCCGGGTACCGCCATCTTTTCCGGGCGAGATATCGAGTTCCGCGCCGATCGCACGGGCCCGATAATCCATGATATGAAGACCCATCCCCCCTCCACCGTTTGTGCGGGTACCGCGGATCATGCCATGGCCATTGTCCTCGACCGCCAGCTCGAAGTCGTCCCCAAAGGTGGCGAAGCGGATCGCGATGGATGAAGCAGCGGAATGCTTGACCGCATTGTTCAGTGCTTCCTGGGCGATGCGGTAGAGGTGAATGGAGGCCGCCTTGTCGAGATGGGACGGCTTTCCGGAAACCTCCGCGGTGCAGCGAATGCCGGTGTGCTTCGAGGTGCTGCGCGCAAGATCGCGCAACGCCGTTTCAAGACCCTCTTCCTCAAGGGGAACCGGATGGAGACCTTTCGCGATGTCTCGCGCCTGGCCGATTGACTCGTCGATGGATTTCGCAATGCGTTCCGCGTCGGCCGCCTCCGGTGCGGACTTTTCTTCCAAGCTTCGCTGCAGCAGCGCGGCGGAAAATGCAGTCGCCACAAGCTGCTGGCAAAGTCCGTCGTGCAAATCCTGGCCGATGCGCGCCTGCTCGGACTCCTTGGCATCGAGAATGCGGCGCTCCAGTTTCAGGCGGTTCTTCACTTCATCCTCCAGGCGCGCCGTCCGGTCATGGACGCGCGCTTCCAAGGTCCCATTGAGCTTTCTCAGCGAGATCAGCAGCAACACCGCCACCATCAGCACCCCACATCGCAGAGCGGCATTCCAGTAAGGCACATAAGTCGGAACCGCCGGCCCCGAGGTCTGCAAGTCAGCATACAAAGAGACACCCGTGGCCAGAATGGAGAATATGATGCTCGTGCGTGTGCCAGCGTGACGAGTGACCAGAAGCACGGGCAACATGTAGAAGAACGCGCTGCCGAGCTGTGGCTCGATCCGCGTATCGATCACCCCGATGATCAGGAGCGCAAGGCTCCCGATCACCACTACTTGCCAAGGCTTGGAGGGAAAAGTCACCGCGCGCCTTTCTCCGCCGACGTTTCCGTGGACCACCATTTCGAGAGACAAGCACCCGCGAGATCCGGAATCGCGAGGCCCGATTCGGAGTAGTGCGAGCTGTCGTTGAAAAGCATCAAGCGTGCCCGGACCGGATCCTTGAAATCCACGATGTTCAGCGCGGCGGGATCTTGGTCGAGGTTGTCACGGTAGCGTCGCGGATCGAAGCCTAGTAGCGAGCTCAGCAGCAGCCGGATGGTCGCCTTGTGGGAGACGACGATCACCGGCTTTCCTTCATGCCGTTGCACGATCTCGAGCAATGCCGGCAAGGCCCGCGCCGTCACTGCGAGCCCACTTTCGCCGCCCGGCGGCGCGTAGGTGAAGGGATCGCGATCCCACGCGGTGACCTCATCCGGATAGGCGTGCTCGACCTCCTTGCGAGTCATCTGTTCCCAATGGCCGTGCGAAATCTCCTTCAAGCCATCGCGCACCGTCACCTCCGTGCCATGCGGCGCGGCGAGGATGCGGGCCGTCTCCATCGTCCGCCCGAGCGGCGAGGCATAGACGGCATCGACCGGGATCAGGCTGAGGCGTTCCGCGAGACGACGGACCTGAGCCCTGCCCTCTTCGGACAGCTCGACATCGGTCGATCCGGCGAAGCGGTCTTCGGCCGTGAGCACCGTCGCCCCGTGGCGGATCAGGAAGATGCGGGTGATGACGGACATGCGACACCAAGGGACGCGATCAAGCGCCCTTGTTCCAGCCGGAAATCCGCTCGGTCAGCCATGCGATCTCTTCGGGAAAGACGGTGTGGTCGTAGCCGCGGAAGATCTGCTTGGTGAGCGCCGTGTTGGAACCGGCGAGGATGCCCGCGCTTTCCTCCACGAGGGGCAGCGGAATATGCGGGTCGTGATCCGCGCAGGCGATCAGCACCGGCGTCTGCAACAGGTCGGAGGGTTTCCGTGAAACTCCCTCGGGTCCGATCAAGGCGCTGCTCAGTCCGGCGACGAAGCCGTAGCGCTTCGGGTTGCGGTGGGCATACTCCAGCGCCAAACAGCCGCCCTGCGAAAAACCGGCGATGCCGATCCTGTCGTCCGGGATGCCGCCCTCGCGCGCTTCATTCACCAGCCGGTCAACCAGCGCCAGCGCGCTGGAAAGCCACGGCTCGTTCTCTGCCAGCGGCACGAAGAAGCGCTGAGGATACCACGTGAACTGCGTCGCCTGCGGGGCCGCAACCGCGAGATTCTCCGCGGGCAAGTAGTCCTCCAGCCCGATGATGTCGTCGGCCGTGGCTCCGCGACCATGGAGAAGGATCAGCGCACCGGCGGCCTCCGCGAGCGGCTTGCCGCGGCGCAAGGTTTGGGAAACATCGTGGATACTCATGACAGGGAAGCGGCGGGTTGGAGCGGAGGAAGGATTTGTTCGATGCGGGCGCGCAGGTGCTCGTGCTGCTTCGGCAGCTTGAGGCCGGTGCCGAGCAACTCCGGCATCTCATCGACCGCAAAGCCGGGATTCTCCGTCGCGATCTCGAAGAGGATGCCGCCCTTTTCGCGGTAGTAAATCGAGTGGAAATAATCGCGATCCATCACCGGCGAGACTTGATAGCCCGACCGCTGGAGTTCGGCCTGCTTGGCGAGTTCCGTCTCATCGTCCGGCACACTCCACGCGATGTGGTGGATCGTTCCCGAGCCGCCACTGCCGCGCGGACCCTGGCTTTCAAGCACGTCGGCATAGCGGCCCGAGCCGCCCGGACCGGCTTCGAAGCGAGCGCGGTTTCCCTCCCGCTTCACGAGGCGGAAGCCCATCTCAATCGAAAGCAAGGCTTCCGTGGCTGCGGCAAAGGCTACCGTCAACTCGGCCGTATGCAGTCCGCGCAAGGCGTGCTCCGCAGGAATGCCCGCGCCAGTCCAGCCGTGGCGTGCATCATCCGGCACCGCGACAATTTCGACGGGGATCTTGTCCGGATCAACGAAGGCCAGCACCTCCTCGCCGAAGCGGTTCTTCCGCTCGACCGCCACGGCCTGCTTCTCCAAGCGCTCTTGCCAATAACCGAGCGACCCTCCCGGCGCGGAGAACACTAGCGCGGTAGTCTGCCCGCTGCCGAGGCGTCCGCGGGCGTCGTGCCCGGGCCAGTAGAAGAAGGTCACGATGCTGCCAGGCGAGCCGCTTTCATCACCGTAGTAGAGGTGATAGGCGGAGGGATCGTCGAAGTTGACCGTCTTCTTCACCATCCGCAGGCCGAGCAAGCCGGCGTAGAAGTCGATGTTCCGTTGCGGGTCGCTCGCGATGGCGGTGACGTGATGGATGCCTGTGATTTCCGGTTTCATAGTCGTGATCCTTTCAAGAAATGGGGATGAAGAGCGAACGCCGCACGCCCGCGCTGAGCTGCTTCGTGCGATGGCCGGGGCCCTGCGTGTCTTCCACCAGCAGGATATCGCCACCGCCGAACTCGCGAACCTCGCCGTCGCCGGTTTCGATGGCAATCCGTCCATCTAACAAAACAATCCATTGCCTCCGCGGTGCGGGATGCCAGTCGTAATCGTAGCTGGCATCCGTTTCGCGGAAGACCACCGCTCCGGCAGGAAGGTCGGCAGAAAGCCGGCCGATCTCTCCGGCGTCGTTCAACGGGATCGTGATGTCCTCGAAGCGGGTAACCCCGGAGGCATCGGCGTGGATTCGGGTGGCGTTCACGGCATGAGACTATGCCCGATGATGTGATCCGGGAAATGCCACATCCGAGGGCTGAGCATGATACCGGAACATGCCCAGCCCCCTCCCATTCCTCAGATGCCGTAGCCGCCATCCACACCGAGCGCGATGCCGGTGGTGTATCCGGAATTCGGCGAGCACAGGTAGAGCACTGCTTCGGCGACTTCCTCCGGCCGGCCGAAACGCCCCACCGGATGGATGCCGATCATGTAGGCGTGCAACTGCGGGTCATCGCGGAAGCCAGCGGTCATGTCCGTCTCGATGACCGCCGGGCAGACGGCATTGATCCGCACGCCGGACTTCGCGTTTTCCAGCGCCGCGCTCTTGGTCAAGCCGATGACCGCAGCCTTGCTGGCATTGTAGATGGCGCAGTTGGGGATCGGGCGGATTCCAAGCACGGAGGCATTGTTCACGATCGATCCGCCGCCGGTTTTCTGGATGGCGGGGATCTGGTGTTTGAGGCACAGGGCCACGCCTCCGACGTTGATGGCCAAGGTCCGGTGGATCACGTCGGCGGTGACCTGCGTGAGCGGCCCGCTTTCGAGGTGAACGCCCGCGTTGTTGAACGCGAAGTCCAGCCGCCCGAAGGTGTCGACTGTAGTCGCGACCAGATTCGCGATTTCCGCTTCCTCCGCGATGTCGGTGCGTACGAACAAGCCCTTGCCGCCCGCTTGCTCGATCAGCGCGACCGACTCCGCGCCCTCGCTTTCACGACGGCCCGCCACCACCACGCTCGCTCCCTGCGCCGCGAAAGCGATGGCAGTGGAACGCCCGATACCGGCGGTCCCGCCGGTGACGATGATAACTTTGCCTGAATGAAGTTTCATACGTGTGGTCCAGAAGTCGGAGGACTACGAACGCGCGAACGCGAGCAGATCGGCATTGAGCTGATCCTTCGCGGTATCGCCGAGGCTGTGGCTGCCGCCCGGGTAGATCTTGAGCTCCGCATTAGGCACTAGCTTCGAGGAAAGCATGGCCGCCGCGCCGATCGGCACGATCTGGTCGTCATCGCCATGGATGATGAGCGTGGGCACGTCGATCTTCTTCAGGTCTTCGGTGAAGTCCGTTTCGGAGAAGGCCTTGATGCAGTCGTAAGCGTTCTTGTGACCGGACAGCATGCCCTGCAGCCACCACGATTGGATAAGACCCTGCGAGACCTTTGCACCCGGCCGGTTGAATCCGAAGAAGGGACCGCTGGCGACATCGAGGAAGAACTGCGCTCGATCTGTTAGGTAGGCCGTACGGAAGCCGTCGAACACCTCCATCGGCAGGCCACCGGGATTCGCATCAGTCTTGAGCATGATCGGCGGCACCGCGCCCATCAGCACGGCCTTCTTCACGCGCTTCGTGCCATGGCGACCGATGTAGCGCGCCACTTCGCCGCCGCCGGTCGAGTGACCGATCATGACGGCGTCCTTCACATCGAGCTGCTCGAACAACTCGGCGAGGTCATCGGCATACTGGTCCATGTGATTGCCGTCCCACGGCTGGCTGGAGCGACCGTGACCGCGGCGGTCGTGGCCGATGCAGCGGAAGCCGTGCGAGGCGAGGTGGAACATCTGCGCTTCCCACGCGTCAGCCGTCAGCGGCCAACCGTGGCTGAAGGTAACGATCGGGCCGTCCTTCGGGCCCCAATCCTTGTAGTAGATGCTCGTTCCGTCCTTGGTGGTGATGGTGCTCATGTCAGTTCTGGGGTTGGGATCAAATCAGGAAATATTTGCCGCCATGGGTGTCGTCGATAAAGGGGATTCTCGTGAATCAGCCTGGCCGCATGCCCACGACAGCGCGTAATCGGCGACTTCCTCCCAACCGTTCTCCGCGATGATGAAGTGACTGCGGCCGGGGAATTCCTTGAACTCGGTGATCGCGCTGGAGCGGTATTTCCGGAAGTTCTTCCGGTTGAGCGCGGACGGCATGATGACGTCCTTCTCGCCACCGATCAGTAGCAGCGGCGCGCGCTTGCCGTTGTGGAAATCGATGAACGTCGGAGCCTTCGCCATGAAGTTGGCCAGCGCTGCCTGGAAGATCGCTCGCCCGGATGCGGGGATGGCAATGCTTTCATAGGCCTCGCGCACTTCGGCTTCCGACAGCGTGTTGGCGAAGACCTTCCAGAACTGCTCCAAGGTAAAGAGAAAGGTTCCTCGAAACGTCGATGGCTTCAGGAAGGCCGGCAGCAGGGACAGGTAGGTCGAAACAGGTAGCACCAGCACGCCCTTCGGCGGCACCGAGTCGATCGCCACACCGGCTGCGCCGAAGCCGCGGTCGATCAGGACCTGGGTGAGCACGCCGCCATAGGAGTGGCCCATCAGGATCGGTGGCTCGGGCAGGCCACGAATGATCTCCGCATAGTGAGCGATCACTTGCTCCGCACCGACCCCGTTGAGGCTCGAAGGATCCCGGCGCATCCCCGCAGCGTCGTCACTTACGCCAGGCCATGCCGGCGCGAGCACCTTGTGACCACGAGATTCATAGTAGCTGCGGAACTTGTCCCAGCAATGCGGCGTGACCCACAGGCCGTGGATCAATACGATCGGGCGTTTCGCGTTCATGGTGCTTCAGCGATCGCCGCCCGAGATGAAGTGCATCTGCCCGGTGACCCACGACGCGTCATCGGAGGCCAGGTAAACGACGGCTGGAGCGATGTCGTCCGGCTGCCCGATCCGCCCGAGCGCAGTCTGTTCACCGAGCTTCTTGAAGATGTCGATGAGCCCCTGCGCGTGGACGCCCTCGCTTTCCGTCGGCCCGGGATTGATCGAGTTCACCCGGATTCCCTTTGGCCCGAGCTCCTTCGAGAAGGTTCGCGTCAACCCATCGACCGCAGACTTGGTGGCATTGTAAACGCCGGTCCCCGCCGGAGAATGCGTGCTCACGGTGGAGCTGGTGTTGATGATGCTGCCGCCGGCGGGATTGAAATGCTTCAGCGCCTCCTGCGTGGCGAGGATGGGGCCGAGCACGTTGATTTCGAACAGGCGGTGAAAATGCTCAGGCGCGATCGCTTCGATCGGCTTGAAGTCAAAGACACCGGCATTGTTCACTAGGATGTCGATGGGGCCGAATGCGGCCACGGCTTCCGCAAAGAGCTGCTGCACTTCACCGGGATCTGCGACGTTGGCCTTGATGGCGATCGCGCTGCCACCGTTGGCGGCGATCCCGGCGACGACCTCTTCTGCGGCAGCGGGCGAGGACGAGTAGTTCACCACCACCTTGGCACCGGCGGCGGCGAGATGCTTGGCGATGGCAGCGCCGATGCCTTTCGAGGCACCGGTGACGACGGCGGTTTTGCCGGATAGTTTTCCAGACATGGGGCGGGAATAGGTTGGACGTTCATCATCCATTGGAAATCCACAGCCGCCCGTGACGAACGATCTTCAGAAGGCAAAACAATCGCAGCCCGCGCCCCACAGCGGACCCGGAGCAGGAGCCGAGCGTGGCCCGGATTTCATCGACGTCGTCCGGCCATCCCAATGCGGCGCGCCATAGCCGCCGAACCTCGCGACCGGCGACCACTCGGGCAGCACCGGGATCGGCGGGGCATCGTGCTCGCGGAAAGGACCGGCGGCGTAAACCGGCTTGCCGCCGACGATCGTGAGCACCGATTGCAGGTCGCGGATCCTTTCCTCCGCCACGGCGAGGTAGTCCTCGCTGGTGACGACCAGATCGGCGAGCTGGCCGGGAATGATGCGGCCTTTCACATCGTCCTCGCCGGAGAACCACGCGCTGCCGGAGGTGTAGAGCCGCAGCGCTTCCACGCGGCTCATCCGGTTAGCTTCCGGGTAGAGTTCGAGCCCGCCGATGGTGCGGCCGCTGACCATCCAGTAGAGCGAGTTGAAGGGATTGTAGTTCGCCACCCGCGTGGCATCGGTACCCGCGCCAACGGGAATTCCCATCTCCAGCATTTTTCTAACAGGTGGCGTGCGCTCCGCGGCTTTCGCACCATAGCGATCCACGAAGTATTCGCCTTGGAAGGCCATGCGATGCTGGATGGCGATCCCGCCGCCGAGGGCTTTCACCCGCTCCAGGTTGCGATCGCTGATGGTCTCGCAGTGATCGAGGAACCAGCGGAGATCCTGCAACGGAGCTTCCCGGTCCACGCGCTCGAAGACATCGAGGAAACGAGAGATGCTTTCATCGTAGGTCGCATGCAGGCGGAATGGCCAGCGATTCGAGGCGAGTGCCAGCACCACGTCTTCCAGCTCGCTCTCCAGCGAGGCGGCGAGGTCGGGCCGCGGCTCCAGGAAGTCCTCAAAGTCCGCGGCCGAGAAGACCAGCATTTCGCCCGCACCATTCATGCGGAAGAAGGCATCGCCATCCCCCGGCTTGGTCATCTTCATCCACCGGGCAAAGTCTTCCTTCTCCTGCTTCGGCTTTTGCGTGAAGAGATTGTAGGCGATGCGCACCGTAAGTTCGTCGCGCTCGTGGAGCTGGCGGATGATCGCGTAATCGTCCGGGTAGTTCTGGAATCCGCCGCCAGCATCGATGCAGCTCGTCACCCCGAGGCGATTCAGCTCGCGCATGAAATGGCGCGTCGAGTTTAGCTGATGCTCGGGCGGCAGCTTCGGGCCCTTCGCCAGCGTCGCGTAGAGGATCATCGCGTTCGGCCGGGCGATGAGCAGGCCGGTGGGGTTGCCATTCTTGTCGCGCTGGATCTCCCCGCCGGGAGGATCGGGCGTGTCCTTGGTGTAGCCGCACGCCCGCAGTGCGGCGTGATTGAGCAAGGCGCGGCAGTAGAGATGAAGGATGAAGACGGGGGTGTCGGGCGCGGCTTCATTGAGTTCGTCGAGCGTCGGCATGCGCTGTTCGACGAATTGAAACTCACTCCATGAGCCGACCACGCGCACCCACTGGCCTGTCGGCGTGACGGCCGCCTGAAGCTTCAGCATGCGCATCGCCTCTGATAGCGAAGGGATGCCGTCCCAACGCAGCTCGAGGTTGTAATTCAGCCCACCGCGGATGAGGTGGAGATGGGAATCGTTCAGGCCGGGAATGACGCGGTGGCCTTGGAGGTCGATGACCTTCGTCTGCGGTCCCGGTTGAATCTCCTCGTCGCTGGTGGCGAGGATGCGGCCGTCCTTGATCGCGACGTGTTTCGCTTCCGGCTTCGCGGGATCGAGGGTCGTGACGCGGCCGTTGCGGAGGATGAGATCGGGAGTTTCCATAACTTTGTTAGATCGTGGGAAAGAGCCAGCGGCGGAAGAGCTTGGTGAGATTCGGCATCACCACCCAGGTCAGCAGGGCAACGACGAGGCCGGTGACGAGGACATTCCGCGCAAGCGGATGCCACGCCGGCAGGAGCTTGCCGAAGAGCGGCGGCAGCACCGAGGTCAGCGGGTAAACGCCGAGGAACGTGACGAGCGCCATCTTCGGCTTCGGCGGTGGATGGGCATGCGGCTGGCCCGGCAGCGTGAACCACCCGGAGAGCCCACCCATCTCCTCAATGTGCGGATCTTCCTCGGTCAGCGTGCGCAGGCGGACCATCCACTCCTTGTAGGCCTCCGATGCCGTGAATGCCCGCCGAGCCTCCATGTCCGCAAAACGATCGACCACCGTGTAGTCGCGTGGATGGCCCTGCTCCGAGCGCAGCACGTGAATTCCGCGATTGCCCGGGAACGAGAGTGCGAAGGTGATGAACTCACGCATCGCGCCCTCGAAGTCCGCCTCACAGCCCGGCTTGGTGCGGCGGCGGACGACGACGGTCACGGAGGGATCTTCCGGTGGCGGGGACATGCTCTATTCGGGGTGTTGGGTGGCGGCGCGCCGGTGTGACGCGCTTTCTTCAAAACTCCTGCCGGAAGCTGGCCTGGAGATAGTCCACGCTACTCCCGCCGACTCCGGTCAGCGATGGTCCGGCCTGGTGGTGCGTGTAGCCGAGGAACATGGACGTGGCCGAGGTGATCTCCCAAGCCAGCGACGCATTGAAGGCGGTGCCGAGGTAGCGTTCACCATCGACCGCCGGGCCGCCAAGCCGTTGGAGCGGAGGTCCATAGATGGCATCGTCCGGACTGAAGCGCCACTGGAAGTTCACCCCGAAGGTCAGCTCCACATTCTCGCGCGGCTTCAGTGCGACGAGTGGGTTCAGGTTGTAGAGATTCGAGGGCGAGAGGAAGCCGCCCTCGTTGAAATAGTTGTTCGCCTGAAACAGCGGGTGAAACGTGTGCAGCGTGCCAGTGTCATCACCTCCGGAAATCGCATCGGCGCGGAGTTGCAAAGACGGACGCCACGGCGCGTCCATGAAGACGTAGCCGATTCCGAGGCTCGCGGCTCCCGCGATGATTTCGCGGCCGGCAGCCTCGCCGAACTGGAAGATTAGCTCGGTATTGAGGATCACCGGCTCGGTCTCCCGCCAGCAGCGGGCACCGAGCGTGTGCCGGGTTTCATGACCACCGTCCTCCGCGAAGATCGAATCCTCATCGCGCAGGCCGATGTAGTAGAGGTCCAGGAAGTTCCCGCGTGTCAGCGGCATCACCGAGTAGAGGCTCCAAAACCGGATGTCGCCGGCATGCGACACGTTGTCGAAAGCCCCGGGCTCCACCGCGACCGGTGAGGCGATGAACGCATCCACCCGGCTGTGCTCGTCGCACTGCCACGATAGCACAAGCGCATCATGGGCGAGCCTTTGATTGGCACCCTCACGTGCTGCCAACAAACGACCCGACCCGTAGTAGAGTGTCTGACGCCCCGCGCGTATTTCGAGAGTGTCGTTGCCGAAAGTAAGATCGCCCTGCGCGAAGAGCTGGAGGAAATCCACGTCATCCTCATCCGGCGGGGCGAGCGGCGATTCCTTTCCCCACATGCGGCCCCACGTCAGCTCGGCGGCCAAGCGCAACGACTGATCGTTCTCCCATGAGAACATCGCCTGCACGCGTTGGTGAATCCAATCATCGTCGTCCACCGGGCCCAGCCCGAGATCGAGTCCATGGTAGCTCTCGTACATTGTCCGCGCATGGCCATCGATGGACCATCGCGATTCGTCCGGCTCGGCGTGGCACAGCCCGGCGAGCACGGGAAGGAGCGCGAGGTTTCGCATCGCGATCATCTCCGGAGCAGGGTGGCACCGTGCCTCCCGCGGCGGGCCATGAATGCCGCGGGAGGCCCGAGCGGAGAAAAGATCAGTGGCCTGCTTTTTGCGGCACCACCTGCGGCTTGATCGCCGACTGAGGGGCCTTGTGGACCATGGTGTAGGCGTATTCCACGCCCACGCCGTAGGCGCCACCCTGTCCTTTGATCAGCCCCATCAGCTTGTCGTAGTGCTCGCGCTTTGCCCAGTCGCGCTGCCATTCGAGCAAGGCGGGGAGCGCGGTCACCCGCACCGCTCCGGCCTGGACCATGCGGGAAAGCGAAGCCTCGTGGGCGGCAGGCGAGGTCGCACCGCAGCAGTCTTCCACGACGTAGATGTTGTAGCCTTCGCCCAGCATCTCGATCGTCGGCCAGGTCACGCAGACTTCCGTCCACAGACCGGTCATGAGGATGTTCTTGCGGCCGGTGGCGCGGATCGCGGCGCGGAAGCCTTCGTCGTCCCAAGAATTCATCGAGGTCCGCTCGACAATCGGCTGGCCTGGAAAGACATCGAGCAACTGCGGCCAGATGTAGCCGCTGAAGGACTCGGTTTCCACCGCGGTGAGCACCGTGGGGACATTGAACTCCTTCGCGACCTTGGCGAGGAGCGTGACATTGTTGATGAGCGTGGCGCGGTCGATGTTCGCGACGCCGAAGGTCATCTGCGGCTGGTGGTCGATGAAAACGACGGCGCTGTCCTCGGCCGTGAAGAGCTTGTGATAGGAGTTCATGGTGGTTCTCGCATTTCATGGGAAAGCCATCACCACCGTGACGGAAAAAATCACTCGATGTCGCCGATCTCGCCGAGGCGCCCCCATGGCCCGGGCTTGGTCCGCATCATCAGCACGCTCGGCGTAGGTGTGCCCTTGTCCGGGATGAACACCGAGAGCCCGCCGCCCACAAGATCGATCTGCGTCCCGGAGATGCTGTTCACGCGCAAGCGGCGGGCTACCTTGAAACGTTTGACCTTTCCGGACGGCTGGGTCTCCGTCCAATGGTCGCCATCCCGTTTCCAGACTCGTTTGCCGGGATCGTCAAAGGAGTAATTGAAGGTGAAGCTGGCCGGGCTGTTGTCCACCGGCTCCGGGGCGGCCTCCTGGAGGGCGATGAAGCGCGGCTGATCGTGCAGGCCCTTATACACCGTGTCCCGGAGAAGCGAGCCGATGTCCGGATGGCCCGCCTCGATGGAGCGCTCCATCAAACCCAAAGTCTGCTGTTCTGAAGATTCCTGCTCCTTTCCTCCTCTCGCCATTTGTTCGCTTGCTTGCGCGCTGAATCCCGCGGCGCGGTCGAGGTCAGCCCACGCAGTGGGGAAGATCTCCGCGATCCGCGAGGCGGCTGCCAAGGCATCTGCCGGGTCTCGATTGTCGAGACATGCCTGGCAAAGCTTGTCCTGAGCCAGGGAGAGGGCCGACCGGTAGTCCATGCGGCCAGGCATCGCAAGGTAGGCGCGCTCGAGACAGGATACCGCCTGCCGATAGAAAGCCTGGGCCTCCCCGAGATCGTTCCGGGCGCGACGCCGGTCTCCCAGCAACTCAAGCGTGAGAGCTTCCAACTGATGATGGCCGGCATTCTCCGGGAATTCCTTGGCGAGCGCCTGACGCACTGCCAGCGACTCGTGGAAAGTCCGCTCCGCCTCCTCATCACGCCCCAGTTCCACGAGAACTTGACCGAGCGAATGCACCGCCGAGGCAAGCCAATGGCGGTAGTCGGCATTCGGCGTAACCTCGGTGGAAAGCTTGCGGTAGAGTTCGACCGCGCGGCGCGAGAACTCCAGCCCTTCCTCTTTCTTGCCAGCGTAGGTAAGGAACAATCCGATATGGTGACAACCGGCTGCGAGTTCGAGGCGGTATTCCGGCCGGGCATCGACCGCTCTCGCAAGCTCTTCCGAAATTGCCAGCGCAGCACGTAAATGCGATTCCGAGCGATCATAGATAGCCGCGTTTCCAAGTACCTTGCCGAGGCTCCTCCGGTCCCTGGCGAGGTCGGCACGGCTCTCCTCCGTTGGCGGGGTGAGCTTCATCTTCTCCTCCCGGGCAGCGATCGAGCGCAGCATCACCTCTTCCGCTTCGTCAATCCGGCCATCTTTCGCCAAGGCCCGGCCATAGCTGAACAGCGTGGAGATCACAGAGTCCCGGAAACCCTCGTTATCTGGAAAGTCTCTCACCAGCGCCTCGGCGATCTCCACCGACCGCTTTTGCATAGCCACCGCTTCGCTCGTGCGGCCCATCTCCCTCAGGATCACCGAAAGATTGTTGTATCGTACTCCAAGGATGTCGCGGTATCCGCCATTGTCCGGAAACTCGGCCACCAATTCCTCCGCAGTGCGGGCTGACTGGCTCATCGCCTCGAAGGATTTCTCTTGGTCCCCCATATCCCGGTAAAGGCTGCCGAGCCTCCCGAAGGCCCAGCTCCTGTCATTGCGCACCACAGGGTCGCGGTCGGTGGTTTTCAGCAGTTCCTCGTAGTACGGGAGCGCGGTATTTAATAGCTCCTTGCGGAGCTTCCGGAACTCCTCGCCCTGGAGCTGCGGCTCCGAGGTGACGCTATTCAGATAGCGCTCGACCGCATGGCGGGCGCGGCCGAAATTGGCTTCGGCATCGATGCGGCTGGCCTCAGCTTCCACTCGCGCTCTTTTCGCCTCTGCTGCCTGCGACAAGCTCACCACCGTCGCTCCCACCAAGGTTAGTATCACGATGCCCGCCGCCGCGAGAGCGGCGCGATTGCGACGGGCGAATTTCGAAAACTGATAGGTCCAAGTGGGTGCGACCGCTGTCACCGGCTGCTGGTCGAGGTAACGGCGAAGGTCGAGCGCGAGTGCGTTTGCCGTTTCGTAACGACGGCGGCGGTCCTTTTCCAAGGCCTTGAGCACGATCCAATCAAGATCGCCGCGAATCGCGCGCCGTACGCGAAGCAGATCGCCGCCACGGTGGGCCGCCACGGCCTCATCAAGCAAGCGGTGACTGGGCCGGATGACCTCGCTGGTGCGGATACGCCTTAGCACCTCATCGTAGGCTACGGTTTCATCGATGGCGTCCGGCGTTCGTCCGCACAGCAGTTCGTAAAGAATTGCTCCGAGCGAATAGATATCGCTGCGGGTATCCACGTCCGCCACGCTACCCGCTTGTTCCGGGCTCATGTACTGGAGGGTTCCCACCACCAACCCGGCCCGCGTCAGAAGCAGGGACTCTTGGAAGGCCGCCTCATTCGGGGTGCCGAGCGCCTTGGCGATGCCGAAGTCGATGACCTTCGGCACCGGCTTCCCGTCCACCTCCGCGACGAGGATATTGGAGGGCTTCAGGTCGCGGTGCAGGATCGCCTTCTGGTGAGCATGCTGGACCGCTTGGCAAACCGGGATGAACAGTTCCAGCCGCTCCTGCACCGACAAGCTCCGCAAATCGCAATAGGTCGTCAGCGGCGGTCCCTTCACCAGCTCCATCGCGAAATACGGCAGGCCGTCCGGGCACGTCGCGGCATCCAAGACGGCGGCAATATTCGGATGGTCCATCATCGCCAGCGCCTGGCTCTCGGCGGCGAATCGGGCGATGATCTCGCGGCTGTCCATGCCGCGCTTGATCAGCTTCAGTGCGAGCTCGCGGTGGATCGGCTCGGTTTGCTCTGCGCTCCACACCGCGCCGAATCCTCCCTCGCCGAGCAACGCGATCAACCGGTAGCGGCCCACCACGTCCCCCGGCTGCTCGTCCCGATCGCGGCGGTTTGCCTCCGTATGGAACCCGAGATCGAGCAACGCCTCCGCCGACTCGCTGGAAAGCGGCACCGGCGTTCGTGTCGTGGCAGACCCTTCAGGCATCGCTTTCCCTTGAAGCACATTTCCCGCCCACAAAGAAAGCGATTCGTTTCACCCCCGCAGCGCCGCCTTCAGCGCCATCAGTTCCTCATCCACCTGTTCCACGGTGGCTTCGTGAAGGGTCGCGGCGATCTGCCGGCGCAGGCAGTCGCGGAATTTCGCGCGCAGCCGGCTCACCAGCTTGCGGACCGCCTCGCCATTCATGCCGAGCATTGCCGCCGCCGCCTCGTAGTTGCCCTCGGCCACCGCCGCCGGGCTGAGGAAAGCTTCCACTGCCGCAAATTGTTCGCCGCGGCCGGACGCTCGCTCGTTTTCCCCTAGCTCGTGCAGCGCCGCGTGAAGCACCGACATCGCCCAGCTCCGGTCAAAGTGAGCCTCCGGCGTCGCCACATCCCGCGGCTCCGCTTCGTAGCGGATTTCGGCGTAGCCGATGTCGAGCGAGAGCAGTTCCCTGCCGCCTCCCCGTTTCTGGGCCAGCTCGCGGCCACGCACGTCGCCGATGTAGCGCTGGAAGATGGTCAGCAAAAAGGTCCGCAGCTTCCCAAGCTCCTGGCTGGCCGCGGAAAACAGGTCGCGCTCCAGCAGGTAGTGGAAAAATCCCTGGGTCAGATCCTCCGCGTCCGGCCGGGGGTGGCCCTGCCGCCGGGCGAATACGTAGAGCGGATACCAATAATCCGCGCACAGCCGCTCCAGCGCCACCTGCCGGTCCGCGGGGCTGCCGCCGCGGCACACGTCCACCACCGCCGTCCACTGGGTGACGGGAAAGGGCGAGGCCATGCCGGTGCTCATGGGAACGGTAGTGAAACGACTCCACTCCCCCGCTTCCTTCAAGCCCGATTTCCAGACTCGCCAAGTCCGCGCCCGCTCACGAAGTTCCGCTCATGCACGTCGCCCTGATCTCCGCCACCTGGCACGCCGGACTCCTCCGCGGTGCCAGTGCGGCCTGTCAGGAGGCCCTCGCCGGACACGCCACCACCGAGGAATTCACCGTGCCCGGCTGTCTGGAAATCCCGCTTTTCGCCAAGAAACTTGCGGCCACCGGGAAATACGACGCCATTGTAGCCTTCGGGCTGATCGTTGACGGCGGCATCTATCGTCACGAATTCGTCGCCGATGCCGTGCTGTCCGGCATGATGCGCGTACAGTTGGATATCGGCGTACCCATACTTTCGTGCGTGCTGACCCCTCATCATTTCGACGAAAGTCCGGAGCGTATCGCTTTCTTCCGCGAACACCTCATCGTGAAGGGCGGGGAGGTCGGCAAGGCCGCCCTGGCGATCGTCCGACTCGGGGCCGCCGCCAACTGTTAGAAACAAACCACCGGTGAACGACTGCACACCACTCCAGGAACGCCTGCTCTTCCTCCAGAAATTCCTCTCCGCCCCGCTGAGCACCGGTAGCATCGTGCCGAGCTCCCGCCACCTGACGCGGGAAATGTTGAAGCCGATCAACTGGGAGAATTCACGCCACATCGCCGAGCTGGGGGCTGGTACCGGCGTCTTCACCCGGGAAATCCGCCGCCGCCGCGACCCGCGCTGCAGCGTTTACATCTTCGAGCGCGACGAAGCGCTTCGCCGCCGCTTGCAGGTGGAGATTCCGGATTTCTCGTTTCACCCGGACGCGTGCGACATCCACCTGCTGCCGCGGGAGGCTTCGGATCCTTTGTTAGACGGGATCATTTCCGGCCTGCCGTTCGCGAATTTCTCCCCGAGCCTGCGTGACCGGATCCTCGACAACGTGCGCTCCGCCCTGAAGCCGGACGGCAAGTTCGTCGCCTTCCAGTATTCGCTGCGGCTGAAGTCACGGCTGGAGCAGCGCTTCGAGCGGGTGACCACCAAGCTGGTCACGCTCAATGTCCCCCCTGCCTTCGTCCATGTGTGCGAAGGCCCACGGGATAACTGAGCCGGGTTAGTTTTCCGTCCGCTTCGCCATGGCCTTGCGCCATTTCTTCTGGGCATTGGTTGCGACGCTGCCGGGGCGGCTCGAGAGGTAGTCGTAGCCGAGGCTGTTGTGCGCGGCCATGTCGTTGAAGGACGTGTAGAGGACGCCATCGCGACCGGGGAAAATCGGCTGGTTGTCGGTGAGGCGGTAGAAGCGAGCCCAGAAGACCTCGGTGGACGCGGCGTCGGCGACGAAAGCGGTCTTTCCTTCGAGCTTGGCGCGCTTCAGGCCGGTGACCTTTACCGCATCGAGCCACGTCAGGCCGCTGTCGATGCTCGCCACCAGTTCCGGGTTCGGGTTTGGCAGACTCATCAGGAACTTCAGCAGGGTTGCACTCTCCATGCCGCTCAAGGCCGCCGGCTCCATCGCCCGGGCTTCCGCCGGTGCCAGGGTGAGCGGATCATGCTGGGCGCACCATGCGGTCTTCTTGCCACTCTGGACGATCTGCATCTTGAGGACGCAGGCGATTCCCTTGTCGAAAGCTGCTGTCGCTTTCGACCGCATGGCGTCGTCGAGGAAAGCACAGGCAGGATCGTTGTTCGATACCATCTGCAGCACTTCCAACACGTGGGTCATCGCGTCGTCGTTGAAGGTGATGTTGTCGTGATACCCGCCCTCAAGGGGATAGACCTGCGGCCAGCCACCGTTTGGATACTGGGCCGCGAGCAGGTAGTTCAGCCCTCTAACAAAGCCCGCCTTGCAATCCTCCCGCTGGGTGGCCTGCCAGGTGTGGGCCAGAAACTTCATCTGCTCGGTGGTCGAGCGATTGTCGAAGGTGCCGAGGTAGTGGGGACTTTTGCCCGGCTCGTATTGGGAGCTCCACAGCATGCCCGGCTGGCGTTTCCCGCGGGCGTAGCCGGTGTGCTTCGACCATCCGCCGGCGGGCGTCTGATAGGAAAGGATCACATCGGCGAGTGCCTTGGCTTCATCCGAGGAAAACCACGCGTCGCCGGGATCCGCCGAGAGCTTGAAGTCGCCACCTGAGGGAGCCTTCAGGGCTTGGCCAATGGCGCTCTTTTCCAGTTCGGCTTGAAGCGCTGCTTGATCGGTCGCGGCGAGCGACTTCGAGCGATCGAGGTAGGCCGTCCATGCCGCTTTCTCCGCCGCGGGAAGCCGCCCCACCGCTTCGGCGGTGACCGGCGCGGCATGGATGACCGCAGGGAAGAAAACAAGGGCAAGGGGAATGAGGTAGCGTTTCATGGCGACGAGGGTTTGTGACTCTACCGGGTTCCAACGGACGGACATTCAGGTCGCGCCTCAAGCATTGTGCAGAATCAGTTGAGTATTGTGCAGGGTGGCGCGCCGTCAGGTTGACGCTTGGACGCGGAGGGAGTCGGATGCCGTGTCATGAAGGGAGCCATCATTGCCGCGACCTGCCTCGTCGCTCCACTAGCCGCGGAGGAAAAGCTCGACCGCGAGGCGATCGTGCGACGGAACCATCCGGTGATCGAGAAGGCGGACAAGCTCACGCCCTTCGGCCTCGGGCTTCCGGGCGCGGACTTTGTCTTCACCGCGGATGTCACGGGCTTGCAAACGCTCGCCGACTTCCACCGCGACGGGCAGGACCTCAACACCATGGCCGGCTGGGCGTGGCATGAGTTTCCGAATCCGGAAAAGTTCACTCTCGCCGATTGCACCGCACCGCATCCTCACGACGGGGAAACACGGCCCTACATGCCGATGAATCCGCCCGAAGGCCTGCCCGCGGAAAAGAAGGAGCGCTGGCTGAAGGCATCCGCGTGGTTGCGCTCGAATCCCCACCGGATCGGCCTCGGGCGGCTCGGCTTCGTGAAGGCCGATGGCACGGCGATCAAGCCCCCGGATCTCACGGGCATCCGCCAGGAGATGGACCTGTGGTCCGGCATGCTGCACTCGCGCTTCATGCTCGAAGGCTCGGAAGTGAAGGTGACCACTCTGCCAGTCGCCGGACCTGACGGTGTGGCCGCGAAGATCGAGGCCGATTTGTTAGAAGACGGACGGCTCGCCTTGGAGCTGGGTTTCCCCGGCCCGTCCGGCGAATGGGGCGGAACGGGGAACGACGCGAATCCCGCCGCCCACCAGACCGGCTTGGCCCAAGCAAAACAGGGCGCGACTTTCGTCCGGACCATGGACCAGACACACTACAGCGCCGCGCTGGGCTGGAGCGGCGAGGCAGCGCTTGAGAAGAGCGGGGCGCATCGATTTTTGCTGAAACCGAAAGGTGCACGAACTCTCGATGTCCGCCTTGTATTCTCGCAGGACAAAGCGCCTTACACCCAGCCCTCCTTCGAGGCCGACGCGACGGCCTGCGCGAGGCAGTGGAACGGCTACTGGAACCGCGGCGGCGCGATCGACTTCGCTGGCTCCACCGACCCACGGGCCAAGGAACTCGAGCGCCGCATCGTGCTCTCGCGCTACCTGATGGCCATCCACAGCGCGGGGCCGAACCCGCCGCAGGAAACCGGCAACGCGCGCAATTCGTGGTTCGGCAAGTTTCACCTCGAGATGGTGCCATGGCACAGCGCCCACTTCTCACTGTGGGGCATGCCGGAGACCACCGACCGGCAGCTTGAGTTCTACCGCCGCATCCTTCCAAAGGCTCGCGCGACCGCCTCGGCGCAGGGTTGCAAAGGTGCCCGCTGGCCGAAGATGACCGACCCCTCCGGCCGTGAGAGTCCCAGCGACATCGGGGTCTATCTCGCTTGGCAGCAGCCGCATCCGATCTATCTGTTAGACCTCGTGCGCCGCGCCAAGCCCGGCAAGGAGACCTTGGAAAAACACCGCGAGGTCATCTTCGCCACCGCCGACTTCATGGCGTCATTTCCCCGCCGTGGTGACGATGGCAAGCTCCACCTGCTGCCGCCGCTGATCCCAGCCCAAGAGTGCTACAAGCAGGCCGAAACGAAGGATCCCGCCTACGAGCTCGCCTACTTTCGCTGGGCGCTCGGCAAGGCACGGGAATGGCGCTCCGAACTCGGCGAGGCTCCCGATCCGGCATGGGACAGCGCGTGGAAAGACCTCGCTCCTCTGCCCTTCACCGAAGACCGCTACGCCACCGTCAGTGGGCCGCCCTTCACGCTCTATCACGATCACCCGTGCGTGCTGATGATCTGCGGCTGGCTGCCGCCGGAGAAGGGCTTCGACATGGCGCGCTTCGGTCGCACCTATGACGACATCGCGAAGAAGTGGGACTACCCAACCACCTGGGGCTGGGATCCGCCGGTGATGGCAATGGCCGCCGCACGCCTCGACCGTCCGTCGGCCGCGATCGATGAACTGCTGCGCGACACGCCGCGCAATGGCTACCTCGCCAACGGCCACAACTACCTCGACCAGCGCCTGCCGCTCTATCTCCCTGGCAACGGCGGCCTGCTCCACGCCGTCGCAATGATGGCCGCCGGCTGGGATGGAGCCCCGGACCGGCCCTGTCCCGGTTTTCCCGCGGACGGCACGTGGAAGGTGCGGGTGGAAGGGCTTATCAAGGCACCGTGATTGGGATGAGCCCCTTGACAACCGATCCCATGTAAAACATTGTAATACCATGATCAAGACGATCACCAAGATCGGCAACTCGCACGGCATCATCTTCGACTCGACCTTGCTGCAGCTTTCCCATCTCAAGGCAGGCGACGAGGTGAATGTGGAAGTGCATCCGGGAGGGACGATCACGATCACGCCGATGAAACCGGTACCCACCCCGGCTGAATTCAGTGCCAAGGTCGAGGACGTCATGCAGCGCTATGCCCGGACCATGAAGCGCCTGGCATGAATCCGGATCCGAACACCTGCATCCACCTCACGCCCGAGCAGATTCTCGAGATCCACTCGGCGGCAATCCGTCTCTTCGGAGGATCGCCAGGGCTTCGGGATTCGGCCTTGCTTCAATCTGCCGCCGCTGCACCTCAGGCGACATTCGGCGGGAACTCAACCTTCGCCGACACGGTGGAAGTGGCTGCCGCCTATCTCTACTACCTCTGCAGCAACCACCCCTTCGTCGATGGGAACAAGCGCGTGGCTCTCGGTTCCTGCCTAGTTTTCCTAGAACTCAACGGATACCAACCTGCCCCTGATAGCGAGGACTGGGAAAATCTCACCCTCGCCGTCGCCGCCGGCCTGCTGAGCCGGGAAGACGTCACCGCCACGCTGCGGAAATTACTCAGCTAAGCGGAAAGCGCATCTCCCGCGACATCACGGCAAGGGAACCCGCAGGCGGCCGAAGACCTTTGGTTCAGTCCAACTACGATTAACGTCGTAGATCCCGAGGTGACCTTCGGATGTTTGCCCGCGCCGCCCGCTTTTCATCCGCTGACCTGCATTCAAGCCACTACAACGTCGCCATCCGGCTTCGGAGAGCGGCCGAGCGAGACCTGCTTGCGGAACTCTCCCGGTGGTACGCCGCAGGCCTGCTTGAAGGCGATGAAGAAGCTATTCACGCTCTGGTAGCCGCAGAGGAACGCCACCGATTCCACCTTGTTGTTAGATTCGCCCAGCAGGCGCTTGGCGTGCTCGATGCGGGTCGAGCGGATGTGCTCGCCGGGCGTTAGCCCAAGGTGCTCGATGAAGGCCTGGTGTAATCCCCGTCGCGAGATCCCGGCGGTGCGCGCCACGGTGTCGATGTCGATATTCTCGCTGAAGCGCTCGGCGATGAAGCGCAACGCCTTCGCCACTCCGGGGTGATTCACCGCGGTGATGTCGGTGCTGCGGCGCGCGATGATCCGGGTCGGCGGGATGCGGATCGGCGTCGGTTCCACCTTGATACCATTCATCATGCGGTCCAGCCATGCCGCGCCTTGGTAGCCCAGGTTTTCAAAGTCCGGATCCACCGCGGTAATCGGGCGCTGGCTCGACTGTGGCAGCAACAGGTCGTCCTCGATGCCGATGATGGACACTTCCTGGGGCACGGCGATGTCGGCGAGATCGCAGACCTCCTGCACTTCCACCGCGAGCGTCCCGTTCGCAGCAAAGACCGCCAGCGGCTTCTTCGCCTGGCCGATCTTCGCGGCAAGCCACGCACGACGCTCGGTCCATTCCCCACGGCCCTTGCGATACGACTTGTGGGAATGCCAGCGGACCCACGTGCAGTCATGACCGTGCTTGGCGACCGCACGCACAAAACCATCGCCGCGTTCCTCGAAGGTCCAGTTGCCGGAATCGCTGTAGAAGAGGTAATTCTTGAAGCCGCGCCGGATGAAATGATCGGCGGCAAGCCGGGCACACTCCGCGTGATCCTGCACGACATGTGTGAAGGGCAGGTTCGCCCTCCGGAGGCTGAAATCGACCGTTGGCTTATGGAGCGACTGCACGAATTCACACAGCTCATCGCTACCGGCGAGCCATGCGAGCACACCGTCCCCGCTCCATCCCCACGGGATAGCGAGTTCCTTCGTAATGCTTGCCGCGGAGATGTGCCAATGGTGCTCGGCGGCATAGGCCGCGATGCCGGCTAGGAGCCGGTGATCATGCCAGCCTAGGGCGAGCAAAACGCTCTTTTGCCTCTTCATGGGTTTACTTGGGTCTACTAGGCTCTCCCAACATGAGCGGGGAAGTAAATGCGGAATTTTGAAGGAGTAGTCCAAAATCCTGCAAATCTCACGGGCAATGCCCCCCAAGTTGCGGTCGCAGGCAGGGTCGGGTCCGGCTGGCCAGTGCCTTTTTTTCAACCCCTTTTGCAGAACGGGTCCGTTTACGACCCACCGCCCGCTTAGTATTTCTTTCGCTGCCCGCTGGCGACCGGCGGAAACCAACTGCGAGCCGGGGAGCCCATCCCGGTCCGGCACGAAAAACCCAAAGCCCTTGTTCACGAAGTTTTCCATCGGATGGTTTGGAGTTCGATCGTCGCGCCGCGGCGAGGGGCTCCTTGCTGCTGTCGTCGGCCCCCATTGGGTGGTTTCCGGCGAAGGGAAGAAGCCGGAGGCGGCAAGAGTTTCCCTCGTTGACGAGTTAGCCGCCTCCGGCCACTCCCCCACGGCGAAATTTGCCTTCGTCTTCCACGGCAGGGACATCGGCTTCGCCGACACTTTGATCCAGCCGGCCGCCGGTCCGGCGCTCCGTCACTTCGATGCTGAAATCGACGGTCTCAAGAGCGAGAACCGCGACGACAAGCCCGTGAAATTCAAATGAACGATCAAGCTCCAATCACCGGAGGCAATCCTGGCAAATTCCGTTGGGTCATCTGTGGCCTGCTGTTCTTCTCTGTCGCCGTCAACTACCTCGACCGCCTCGTTCTGGCGATCCTCAAGAAGGATCTCTGCCGCGATCTCGGCTGGTCGGACTCCGACTACGGTTGGATCACCGCGGCGTTTTCGTTCGCTTACGCCTTTGGATATCTTCTGGGCGGCGGGATGATGGATCGCTGGGGAGTGAAGAAGGGCCTGCCGATCTTCGTGATCCTCTGGAGTTGTTCCGCCACGGCTCACGGGCTTTGCGGACTCATCGACGTGTCGGCCCGCTTTCAGATGGATTACCCGTGGTTCTCTTGGGCGGAGAAGAGTCTTGTCTGGATGACGCTTTCCATGCCCATGACCGCAGCGGGCTTCATGCTCGCGCGCATCGCGCTGGGACTCACGGAAGGAGGCAACTTCCCGGGTGCCATCAAGGCAGTTGCCGAATGGTATCCCGTCAAGGAGCGCGCCTTGGCCACCGGTCTTTTCAATTCCGGCACAAACGTCGGGGCGATCCTCTGCCCGATCGCAGTGCCGTGGCTCTACCTGCACCTCGGGTGGGAATCGACTTTCTACATCACCGGTGCGACCGGCTTCATTTGGGTCGTCATCTGGTGGAGGACCTACGACTCACCGGAGGACCACAAGCGACTCTCTTCCTCGGAACTCGCCTACATCCAGAGCGACAAGCCGGTCGCAGAGGAGAAGAAAGTGAAAGTGCCTTGGCTCACACTCTTCCGCCATCGGCCGGTCTGGGCCTATGTCTTCGCCAGCATTCTTGCCGGGCCCGCGTGGGGATTCTACCAGTTCTTTGTTCCGGACTTCCTCGACAAACGTTTCGGCATCGAAACCCAGGAACTCGGCTGGTGGACGGGGGCGTTCTTCGCGATTGCTGCAGTGGGCGGCGTCGTCGGTGGCTGGCTTGCCGGCCGGCTGCTTGACAAAGGTTGGTCGGTCAATGCAGCGCGAAAGGTCTCCTTGCTCATTTGTGCCTTGGCCGTAGTGCCGGTATTCCTGGCACCATTCGCTGGAGCGGTGTGGCTCGCTGTGCTGATCGTCGGCATCGCGGGCTCCGCCCATCAGGGCTGGACCGCAAATCTCTTCTGCGTCGTGTCCGACACCATGCCGAAGCAAGCCATCAGCTCGGTGGTCGGCCTGGGTGGATTCGTCTCCTACTTCACCGGGGGCTTCGTCAATGGCTTCACCGGCGAGATCCTCAAGTGGACGCAAGAGAAGAACATCAATCTCTTCGGCCTCGGGGAAACCAGCGGCTACCTCATCGTCTTCGCCTACTTCTCGCTGATGTATCTCCTTTCGCTCGGGCTGCTGCACCTGCTGGTGCCCCGCATCGAAAGGGAAACACGCGCGCTGCCCATGCCAGAACCCCTTACCGAATCATGAATCCCGCCGCCCACTCCTACCCGTGGGTGCCCGACCAGGGCGACGGAACCTACCGCAACCCGGTCTTGCACGCCGATTACTCGGACCCCGACGTGGTCCGCGTGGGTTCCGACTATTTCCTCACGTCTTCCAGTTTCAACTGCACTCCCGGGCTACCGATCCTGCATTCACGCGATCTGGTGAACTGGCGCATCGTCAACCATGCGCTGAAGAACCTGTCGCATCCGCGCTACAGCGAGGTCCAGCCGGGTCACGGCGTATGGGCGCCCTCGATCCGCCACCACGACGGCAAGTTCTGGATCTTCTTCCCCACGCCAGACGAAGGCCTTTATCTAACAACCGCTACCGATCCCGCAGGGGATTGGTCAGCGCCTCATCTCGTGCTGGCTGGCAAGGGGCTCATCGATCCATGCCCTTTCTGGGACGACGATGGGAAAGCCTACCTCATCCACGCCTATGCCGGATCGCGCGCCGGCATCCGCAACAAGCTCCACCTCCGCCCGATGGCACCCGATGGCAGCCGCACGCTGGGGAAAGGAAAGGTCGTCATCGAGATCGATCCATCCCTGCCCGCCTTGGAGGGGCCCAAGCTCCACAAGCGCAGCGGCTGGTATTACATCTCCGCTCCGGCCGGCGGCGTGGCCACCGGGTGGCAGTGCATCTTCCGCTCGCGGAGCATCCAGGGACCCTACGAGGAGAAGACCGTGCTCGCCCAACGGGGCTCCGCGATCAATGGCCCGCATCAGGGCGCACTGGTGGACACTCCGGATGGCGACTGGTGGTTCATCCATTTCCAGGACAAGGATCT
Organism: Luteolibacter arcticus; assembly: GCF_025950235.1. Lineage (NCBI taxonomy): Bacteria > Pseudomonadati > Verrucomicrobiota > Verrucomicrobiia > Verrucomicrobiales > Verrucomicrobiaceae > Neoluteolibacter > Neoluteolibacter arcticus. The sequence continues at coordinate 215,154 of NZ_JAPDDT010000010.1, forward strand.
CTACGGTCGCATCGTCCACTTGCAGCCGGTGCGTTGGGAAGACGATTGGCCGCTCATCGGCGAGGCGCAGGATGAAGCGGGCGTGGGTCGGCCGGTTCTTCACCATCGCAAGCTCTTGCCCGGCGGCGATTTCCCCGCCGTGCCGCAGGATAGCGACGAATTTGAAAGCGAAACGCTCGGCTTCCAGTGGCAGTGGCATGGGAACCACGAGGCGGATTGGCACTCGTTCTCCGAACGTGGCGGACACCTCCGCCTGCGGCCGCACTTTGCCCTCAATGGGAACATCGCCAAGGCGCCGAATCTTCTTCTGCAAAAGTTTCCAGCCAGCGAGTTCGAGGTCGAAACGCGGATCGAGATTCCGCACGATCATGCATCCCTTCACTCCGGACTCGTCGTGGCGGGAGAGAATATGGCGGCACTCGATGCCCAGCACATCGACGGCAAGTATCGACTGTCCCTGATGATTTCAGGCGAATCACTGGGAGCACTGGAACTCGCGGCACCCTCGCTGATCCTCAAGCTCAAGGTCGGCGGAGGCGGCGTCTGCCGGCTCGGGCTCGCGATGTCGGAAACTCCTTTCTATCAGATCGGCCCCTCCTTCCCAGCGACGCCCGGCCGATGGATCGGTGCCAAGGTCGGAATCTACTGTGTCACCACCGACGTGCTCGATCCCTCGGGCTATGCCGACTTCGCATGACCACCTCCAGGTGAGGGATTCTCTTCTTGAGATCACGGATGCAGTCGATGCCGGAGATCCCCGGCAAGTTGATGTCCATCAGGACGACATCCGGCCGGTAGGCGGGAACTTCCTCCAAGGCCTCCTCGGCAGAGGATACCGCGCACAGGCACGTGATGTCCTCGGGCTTGTCGAGGATCTTGATCAGGTGCTCTTGCAGGCGGAGATCATCCTCCACCACGACCACGGTCTTTTTGCTGGGAATCATTGTTGGCGTTAAATTGGAGGTGGGTCAGGAGATCGGCGCTTCCAAGGTGACTTTCAGGCCTTCCTTCTCGTGTTGGTCGATCATACATTTTCCCCAGATCGAAGACATCCTTTCGGTAATGTTTACCAACCCCAGGCTGGTCTTGTTCGGTTTCCGGGCGATTCCAACGCCGTTGTCGGTGATGGCGATCTTCAGCTGGGTGTTCTCAAGCTGTATCGACATTTTGATCTCGGTGGCGAAGGAGTGCTTCAACGCGTTGTTGACGATCTCCTTCACCGCCAAGCTCACGTTGTGGCGGAATTCATGGCTGATGGCCACGTTGGGAGTTGCCGACATCGCGTCGATCCGGCAGCGGATTTCGGAAAGCCGGCAAGGCTCGCTGACCAGCCGGCAGAGGAAATCCACAAGTGCTTCGAGCTGGTTGTTTTTCGGATTGAGCATCCAGACCGTCTCGGAGAGCGCCGTGATGAGTTCGCGGGACATGGTCGTGATCTGGCCGAAGGTAGCCCTCGCGTCCGCATCCGCAACGTTGCCTTCGGCGTAGGCACCGAGGAGAGAAATGTGGGAGAGACGTGTCCCAAGGTCGTCATGAAGGTCCCGGGCAATCCGGAGCCGCTCATCGGCGATCAGTTGGGCGTGCCGCAGGTGGCGGTTGATCCGCTTCCGGATCAGATGCCGGCCGTAGATCGTAGAGAGCACCGCAAGAACCGCCGCGAAGGCCGCCCAGAACCAGAAGTTCTTCCAGAAAGGGAGCGGCACCTTCACTGCCATGAACGATGAAAAACATCTCGTCGGCCCGTGGCCGCCAGTCCGAATCCAACCCCTCCAACTTGTATCGAACGCAAAGGAACTGCGGATTTACGAAAAACCGCAAGGCCGAGGTGTCATGGGGCACGATGACGTTCGGTGGGGGATGCTCGATGGGACTGGAACTCGGGTCGGATGGGATCGAGTGCGGCCCGCGTTCCTCGATCTGTCCTCAACCTCGTTTCACGGATGATTTCACTCGCTGGCGATTCCTGTTCGGTCCACTGCCGCCGGAGGTTGGGGGCCGCCGGTTCTTCAACCGACGGCCCATGAGTCCGGAAACAAACCCATTAATCTCCGGAAATTCTCCAGCCCGATGTGGCTAAGGACAGGTTCGGAAAAATCCCGGAAAGTGCATAGTCCCGAATGGCGCTAACTTAAGGCGGATTTGGGCTGTTTCACATACCTCGTCCGATGATGGATTTCGACCATTTCTGC